>JAGGSN010000074.1 GCA_021159005.1 Candidatus Zixiibacteriota bacterium
ACTTTGCTGATTAGGCCTACCTTTTCAGCTTTCCCCCGCTGAAGCTGAACTTCAATCTCATTCGATTCATAATACTGAGACCGGGCGTTAACCTTATATAAACCGGGTCTGAGCTGATTGAATGTATGCGGAGTCTGCACATTCCGGGCAACACCATTAAGGTAGATATCCATTCCACCTTGAGGGGATGATGTAACCTCAATTGAGCCGAAGTCTGGGTTTAAACTGTAATCTTCCTTAGTCTGCGGTGGCTTAATTTCTATATAGTCCTCAAATGTCACATACCATTCCTTTTCGATACGAATGGGATATTTGCCGGCAGGGTAAAAGTCGTTAATTGGTGTTTTGCCAAACATCACATTGTCGATAAACACTTCCGCACCGGATGGCACTGTATTTATTACAAGATCAACATCCTCGATTTCTGAGAGTTTAAACTCAAACAGAGTATTGTTCACGTCAACATAAATCGCCTCAATAAGCGGCTGGTAGCCGTCCTTCACGAGTTTAAGCTGATGGTTGCCCTCAGCAACTGTATGCTGTTTTCCGGTTCCCTGTTCTTTGCCGTCAATAAATATTATTGCGCCAGATGGTTCTGAAATTATTACAATCGGGATGTTTATAAGTTTCTTTTCGCCTGTAAGCCTGATTTTCCACACCTCTTTACTGTTCAGCTTAATGCCGATTTCAGACAATATAATTTTCATAGGCTCATATCCTGTTTGGAATATTTCCAGCACCCGCTCATCCGGCTGAAGGTAAACCATATCTTTGCCAGGTTTCTTATCCACACGTATCACACCATTATAGGAGTCGTAAGCGAATCCATCCATATCCGATATTACTTGAATAGCGGCACAGAATCTGCCGTTAGCGTCCTTAACTCCAACAATCTCATCAGATGATTTCACAGGTTTACCTTCAATTTGCAGGCTGGATAGTTCCGCAATTAGTGGTGCGGCGATGATTGTTAGAATCAGAACAGTCAGTATCAGTTTTAAAATTACGTTAAATCGGTTCATTTGCTTCCCCTTGGCCACATTTTATTATGGTAATAATATATTAATCGGGCATCAAGACGAAAGATAAATTTTAGTAAATTTCAAATATGATCTATCGGGATAATTGAGCAATTCCATCCCGATTTCCTGGAATAAGAATGCAACAAACATTCTAACCAGGAGATTATTATGACTTTTACTGAAATGCTGCCAAGCTTGCAAAGTCAGGCATCAAAGGTTTTTAACGGTAATAAGAACTCTATGCGGGACGCGCTGGGAATGGCTTATGCCAATTACAACAGTTGCCTTAACAGAAAGAACCGCCAGCTGTCAATAGGGGAGTTAACTAATTTCATAAAGTACCGCGCGACAGAGTTGAACAATGGTACACGCCCTCACTTCGGGAACATCTCTAAAAATCGAACAAACGATGTCTATTACAGGCCAGCTTATTTAGACGGCAAAGTTGAGCGGTTATATTTTGAACACGAGAATGACGATTGGGAAGAAGGCGATTACGGTTATCTGGGATATCAGACTCGAGTGCCCTCGAATGAAAACGATATCCTGTTCAACATCGACTTCGGAAAATTCCGCAAACAGTTAAACGGCATCGACAGGGAACTGCTCGACTTGCTTGTTGTTGGCTGCAACCCAACAGAGATTTCACGTGTTATGATGCTGTCATACGGCGTTGTTAAAGATCGGTTAACCTCGATCGGTCAAAAGTATGATGAGTTCTTTCAGCGTGAATAGCGGTGGTTTGAGTATCATCGGGGGAAGTATAACAGCTTCCCCTGGGGGATGAGATAGTCGGCATCAGTCTTCTTATACCATTAAAGGGATTGTAATTGTCGTTGAGTAGAAAATATAATTGATGTTGGACACCCGGGGGTCGGATTGGCCGGTTTTAACCCGACCCGTGACAACATATCTCTGGTTTGGACACTGATTACCCATTTTTTATGATGCAAGTCGATACCTGCATAAAGTGTCTGCCCAGTCCAATCGGTCTGTGTTCTTTCCATGGTTATCCTCCATTCTAAAGCTGTTAGTTCCAACAATGTAATATAATAATGTCGAAACACAACATCGACCATTAAACATAGCTTATACCATTAATAGGAAAGAGAATTGATGTTTCTATAACTTCAACTCATAATCTCCTAAACCCATTGTAGTACTTTTACCTAATCCGGTATACTGTCCAACTTCCAACAAGTACAACAAATCAGGTGGGCAGTCATTTATCGTCAAATTTCCTGTTACGCCACTTATACTAATAGTTTTACTCTGACGGCTTGAATATCGAATCGCTTTTACTCTACTATAATCCTTTACGGTTTCAAGCAATTCAGCTTTTTGAAGTATTCCTTTATAATCTAAATCCAATTCTCTGTCATGGAAAAAATATGATAGATTGCTTGCCCTTCTTAAAAGCGTTGCAATTATATCACGGAAATCTGGCTTATAATTAGATTTGCCTGCTGTAGTAATTTTCAAAGGCGATTTGAAATGCAATGCGATTTTACTAATCTCAGTTCTATCATTGTTAATAACTACCGGATGAGCAAAACCGACATAGTTTTTCTTAAGGTCGGACCATGGCTTTTCGCTTTTAGATAGATTATCACTCAATGATATTATCTCTGCTTTACCTCGCTCTCCTTGGTATTTTCTACCAATACCAGCTTCAAAGCCGCTTTCGAGACTTAGCAGAACCATTAGCAGATTAGCCGCTGTCTTGCCAAACAAAGTTAAACCAATCTCAATCACAGTACCTTCTTTTAATTCGGGCTTATCCCAGGGATAGACAGCAACCCTTATCGGATGAGGCGACTGAGGATATAATTTCATACGTTTACTGTCTGGCGGAACGGGCGATTCATATATCATGCCATAAGCGCATGAATGAACAAGAAAACACTTATTGCAATTTCGATGAGCCATTACACAGGAATAATCTTTCAGCTTATACCCAATTATTCCATGAATAACACTGCCGGGGAAAGAGTTCCATTTTATAGCACGCGTAACTTTGACCTTAATGGTTACCGAAATCAAAGGTAGATTAATACCAATTAGACTGTCATTCATTTTGACTCCTACTCTATCCCAATAGCTGCGATCTCATCAATATTCATCTTGGCAAATTTCACTATTTTTCCGTCTATGCCAAATACTCCCGAAAATATGCTGTATAGTTTTTCATACTTATATTTATCAAGTTGATCTATGCCATGAGCCAATATAGACCTGTTCCTTAAGTTCAATATTTTAACAATATCTTCCTCGTTCTCAAAATACAATTTGCCGAATTCATCATCTGATTTATAAAGCTGTTTGAAAGCATCATAACAACCTAAATCAACGACTTCACCTTTCTTTTTCTTACACTGATGTTTGCTCTTTAACTCATCGACTAATTTTTCAAAAGGGAAATTCGAGGTCCCCTGACCATACAGTTTGTAAAATTGAGCTTGGGCTACCATCTCTAAAGCGCGATACAAGCGGGCAATTGCATCATCAAATCGACCCTCTTCCGCTCGACGGCTGGCGTTAGCTACTAATTCCTCAACCATCGGTAATGATATATCTTCGGTTTTAAGACTTTCCAGATAATCAATATTGTCAGATACCTGTTTGATGAAACCGGACATCTTATCAATTTCAGCCGGATACTTACTGTATAATTGCCGTAATCTGTTGATATCAGAGTTTAAATTATGGAAACAGTTTTTAAATTTAAACAAATCCCTGTTTTGGTAAACTGTCGTAATACTCTTTAATATTTTAAATATATCTTGAAGCTCTTTGCCGCCTTTAGCGATTATATCATCGCAAATATCAATAGCCGGCGAGAAACGATAGCTGTTGAAAAACTCGCAAAATCTCTCTTTCTGAGTTTTGGCGATTATATCATAAGGATGAGAGTTATAAACTATTTTTTCCGAGCCATCAACAACTATTCCGCGGCCATCCTTAGTGCGAAACTCGCCAGATACATATGATACTTTGACACCTAAATCGATAGCCGCTAACAGAAGCGCGGCACTCATTATCTTGGTGCCTCCGGTCGGGTCGGCTATTATATCCTTGCTTTCAAGACCTGTGGTACGGATGTCTTCAAACGCCTCAATACATTTGCGGTAGCATTTTGGCAAATCAGCAGGATCCTTGATAGGAAAGGATTTCTCTACCCCATGAAATTCATTCTTGAAAACTGCATTTTTAATTTCGGGAATCTGGTCTTGAGTAACAGTGGATGGGATAAAATATATATAACCCGGGTTATGTTCTTTTAAGCTCTTAATGATAGGTTTAGGCGTACCGCCAATTGTTAAAACTAATACTGTATTATTTTTCATAATCTCACTCGCTTTTTTTTATTTTTTTCTTTGATGCATTCGCCTAAATACCTCACACCGCAATAAAATATTATTACTAAAAGTATAACTTCCATGCAGCCTCCTTTTTTACAGGTATTCCACCTGTGTTAATTTTAATCCCTTCTTAGTCAGGGTATCTATTCTTACGATGACAGAGAACGATATTAACGAGGTGCATCACGCATGTCTTAATCCCTTCTTAGTCAGGGTATCTATTCTTACCTCAAATACGCTTGATAATTTACAAGTAATGTGTATGACGTGTCTTAATCCCTTCTTAGTCAGGGTATCTATTCTTACAATTACAAAATTACGATCTCAAAACCAAACAACTAATTTTGGGTCTTAATCCCTTCTTAGTCAGGGTATCTATTCTTACAGAAACAAAAATCGGAGGAAAAAATGGAAACGACAGAAAAAACGGTCTTAATCCCTTCTTAGTCAGGGTATCTATTCTTACTTGAGAGCTATGGCAGCGTCGCCATGTATCGCAGGTTCATGTCTTAATCCCTTCTTAGTCAGGGTATCTATTCTTACTAGTATTCGCCTGAAATTCCGCTAACGTCCACACTGAATGTCTTAATCCCTTCTTAGTCAGGGTATCTATTCTTACAAAAATATTTCGTAAGTGAGTCCCGACTGAAGAAGGATTTGTGTCTTAATCCCTTCTTAGTCAGGGTATCTATTCTTACTTATATAAATAAAGATTCCACTAATGTAGACGCGATACTTTGTCTTAATCCCTTCTTAGTCAGGGTATCTATTCTTACTACGACAGGTGGTTACGACAGCAACCCTTTAAAAAAGGAGAGTCTTAATCCCTTCTTAGTCAGGGTATCTATTCTTACTTTTGTTCTCCCTTGTTTTTTGTATCTATAAATCCTTTGCCCCGTCTTAATCCCTTCTTAGTCAGGGTATCTATTCTTACTGACATACAGTTAACAATGCGTCCATTCTATGATGGAAAGTCTTAATCCCTTCTTAGTCAGGGTATCTATTCTTACCTGCTATAACTACCGTTTCTCCCCCCAAAAACTGTCCAGTAGTCTTAATCCCTTCTTAGTCAGGGTATCTATTCTTACACTCCCAACTTGTATAATTCATTTTCGCCTCTTCTGTTTGGTCTTAATCCCTTCTTAGTCAGGGTATCTATTCTTACCCCATAATAAGATAGAAAAAAAGTTGTATAATATACATTGTCTTAATCCCTTCTTAGTCAGGGTATCTATTCTTACCCAAGAGGTCAATGATGATGGCGATAGAATCAGTTACTATATCTGCGGGTCTTAATCCCTTCTTAGTCAGGGTATCTATTCTTACAGAGGAATTGGAAAGGAAAATAGAAAATGGGGGCGGGTGATAACGTCTTAATCCCTTCTTAGTCAGGGTATCTATTCTTACTGCTCATCAAATATCTTTTTGCCTTTCAACAGTTTCCATCGTCATTTCGGTAAACATATAATTTTTCAAACAGAATGTCAATATAATCCTTCCCTATAAAAAACTATTCTGTTGTCAATGAACAAGTTATCAATTCAGGAAACCACAACAAAAAACACTGCTATTTGAGGTTTCCCGATGTTTTCATATTATGTAAACATCCGGTTCATCCATTGGTTTTATTTCTTTGCCTAAAATGCTGATTTTCTTTTTACACGATTCGCAAATAAGATAAATGCGAATGGAATCATCACCGTTCAATTTAACTTTGTCTTTTAATCTGGTTAGACATTTTTGCCAAATTTCATTATCCAAACCCGGCAGTTCAAACACCGACTCTTGAACTCGAACACCATAATCAGCTAAGATTTTCGATGTTTTCAACCGTTGTTTATTATCCGAAATATCATAGCTCACAAGATAATTCATCATTGCGCCTTAAATGTATAATAATCAGGATATTCTTTTTTTTCAAGGCATACTTCTCTTAATGTGTCAACCTGAGTTCTAAGGATGTTCATAAAACCGCTGCTTTTAATATGTTCATCCCACTGTTTAAAGAATTTTTTAATTCCATTACTATCAAGTCTAAAGCCTCCATCCTCGGAAGGTTGGAAATCATCTTTTTTCATTATGCCAAGATTGAAAAGCCTGACAACAAACCGGTCAACGATAGGCGCTCTGAAAACTTCTACTATATCAATAGCCAGGGATGGTCGCCCATAAGCTGTTTTATGATAGAAGCCAAGGTATGGATCGAATCCTACAGCGTTTAGATGCGATTGTATTAAGAAACCTAAAAGCACATAACAAAACGATAACAGCGCATTAGATGGGTCTTTGGGCGGTCGTTTGCTTCTTTTATTAAAAACAGATTGGTCAATAAAAACGCTTCTAAAAGCATTAAAATATGCGCTTGCGGCGATACCTTCAACACCATTTAAAGCGGCTTGGCTATTTTGTTTTTCGATGCTGCCAATCTGTTTTTCAATTTGCCGAATTTGATTGCTTAAATCTATATCGCGCTTATTCCACACAAATTGTTTTAATACTTCTTTTGAATTATCAAGTTTTGCTTCTAACAATCTTTTTGCCTGCTTATGACAAATCGAATCATCGGAAAACAGCTTGAATTGACTCATTCGCAAAAGGATATTTTTAGAAAGAGGCGGCGTAAATTGCCCGAAAATCTTTCCCGATTGAGTAAGTAAAGCCAATTCGACACCGTGATTCAACAGAAGTTTTAATGCTTGCGTAGTGAATTGTATATTACCGTAGAGCAGAACATTATTTACTCTATGCGCGCTTATTTTAATCAGCGTTTCGCCTTTCTTTTCAACAATAATTTGATTGCCTGCTTTTCTCAGGTAGGCACCTTGTTCTGTCAAATAAAGATTAGCCGCTAAACATCACCATTTAATCATGCACGGAACTACATAAGCATAACAGTTTTGCACAACTCTATCATCGCCCGGAGCTATACCCTCAACTATTCTGCCGTAATAATCCTTAATAGAGTTATTTGTTTTGAACGCGGCGCCGGCTTCCATCTGCAGCAGCGGTTTTTTAAATGGATTTGAGAAAACGCCCTCGCCAAGCTTGCCGTATTTTGTGCGAAGCCTGAAGCGTGCGTCAGTTGGGTCATCCGCCGCGGGTGTCATAGATGACAGCGACACAAAGCCGTTAGCGTTATTAAATCTGCCGAAACGTTCGAACTCTTCTATGCTCTCAACTTCGAACGCTCCCAAGCCGACAGATTTATCTTTTCCAAAACCAATTTCCGACACATTCTTCAGAAGCGACACAACTTTGTCATGCCAGTCCGGTTCGCAGCGAAGGTATATATTGAGCTTGCTGTTGCCGGTCAGGCAATAGGCTTCAGTTTCATACAAGCCTCTTGAATCGTCTTTACCGCCGGTTGTATTGGTTATTCTGTTTAGTGAAGCATGCTCTGTCAACACTGGTTCCCAGGGATCATCGCATGGTTTATCAACAGCTTTTTCTCCATGGCATACGCTGATAAAATCATCAAGCGAATAGTAAGGCGCTTTTTTCTGCTTTTTACCGGCGGTATAATCATCAAGAGATTCTGATTGTTTAAACCCTAAATCCAGTAAAGGACGAGGCATTTTATTGTCAGGAAACCCGTCCGACAAAATAAATGGCGGCTTACCCTGCCTGAATGGTAACAGGAAATCATCGATGCTAATACCCAAAGCTCCGTAAGCGACCTGCCAGCAAAGATGCCCGAAAATAGTATCAGACTGCCATTGCGTGCCGGCTGAGGAGTTGAGTATTATAGTTATCTGATAATCTTTCATCACCAGCTCAAAGATTTAAGATATTCGCTCATAGGTTTGCCATCGCCGGCAGTAATTTTGACTTTGCCATAGCCGCGCGTACCGCATCCGCCAAGGTAGTCATTTTCGAGCATATCGAAAGCATCGGCGAGTTTTTCGGTGTATTCTTTGCGTATTGCAGGAGTGTCTTCCTCGAACAAACGGATTGAGATAGAGAAGTTTACAAATGAACCTTCCGGTATTCTCTCAACTGGTCTGGGTCCGCTCTTCGCAACTTTGCCTGATTTTCTGTCCATAGCAATTTCAGATTTAGTTTCTGCTAATGTCCCAGGCAAATATTCTTCTAATTGTTCTTCTGAGTCTTTCCTCAGTTTTGCATCTCTAAAAATCAATCTGGTTGGTTCTACTTTAGGATTTTGCTGATTACCACAACCAAAAAGCTTACATATAAAACATTCACCACAATCACAAGGTTTACCAAAATCTTGGCTAGTTTTGCTATATTTTAATTCGAGCAAAGACCTTAATTTACCTTTTATTGATGAACCTGGAATATAAGGCATTCTGCTAATGGGATGTCGTATAATCGGGTTATCAGTTTCTCCCATTCCAACTGATTCTTTTGTTCCACCAATTTTTAAACCTGTTAAACACTCAATTTGTCCATTTATAGTCTTAAAACCTTCAAGTTTCATTTATCCTCCTGTTTTTGTCTCATCCTTGCTACAATTGATGTTAAATATTCAACAAAACCCTGAAATTCCCGGATATTTTTCACAGCGATCTCTCCATGTAATTTTACAAAATTAAGAAAGGTTCTTGGAATTACATTTCGATTTACTAAATACTCAGTGTCTCTCCAGAAACGATAGAAATTTTCTCTGACATAACCCAATGGAGTATTTTTCCTAGTTTTTAATCTCAAGTCAATAGCTTTAAGAAAATTAAATAGGTGTCTGATTTTAGTTTGCGTCATAGATTCTTTTTTTAATAATTTAGTCATGTATTCAGCAGATTCAATAAATATCTCCCTCTTTAAAAAGCCATCATCGTTATAAAACCCATCTTTAAATATACAGCTCTCTGGAATGGTTGGTTTATCCCGCGGTTTGCCATAGCTTTTTTTGCTATAATTTTGGCCACCTTTGTGGGGATTATCTTGCCTTTTTTTGACGTAATCTTGAGCACACATTATACAATAATCCTTCCCAGGCAATGCTTCTTTTCCACAAACTTTACATTTTGCCATATTAATTCCTTTATTTAGTTTTAGTTAATGCATATTCGCAAATAAAAGGCAGCGTCCTCGAATCTTTATTCTCTGGATTTGTGAACGCCTGAGCCCACTTCTTAGCTTCTTTTTGGCTATCTGTTCTATTACCCCAATTTCGTGTTAGATCGTATATCATCTGAGGAATAACCCTCAGCAATGAAGTATTCCCGCTGCTGTGAAACTCTTTAAGCTCCCGGCCATACTGAAAAAACCGATAAATTTTGGATGTATTAAGAGCGCCGTCTTTAATCCATTGCACAAGCTGTTTTCCTTGTTTTAAAGCGTCAGCATATTCATCCCAGCTTAAGGATGTTGCAAAAGCAGTTATCGAGTCTTTGCCGGTTTCATTTTTGGAAATATCAAGATTGTTGCTTGCCAGTTGTTGACCATGAAGCACCGGAGTTTTTGGATTAACAACTGTAACACCGGCAGAGAGCCCCCATGATTTATTATAACAAGTATAGCGGGCAAACTCTGAGCGAAGTTCTAAGGCAATATCAAACACTTGATTCCATGGTCCGATTAAAAACAGGTCATCCCCTCCGGAAAACACTGTATAGACAGCATTATATTTTTCCTTAAGAAGATTATAAATATAGCCGGAGAAGAAATATTCCATCTGTCTGCTAAGCGTTGCTAATCGCGAAATTGAAGCTCTATTTTTCTTCGCTGTGCCTTCAGTCACAAATCCCTTCTGGAAAATATAACCAAGGTTGTCAACATCAGCTTTTAAATAGCCAAGCATTTTTTTGCCTGCAGATTGTTTAGCGATCCAATCAAATTCTTGAACATTGTTATTTTCATTTCTAGGAACCCAGTTATTTTTAAGAATAGTGAAGTACGGCATATCATATTTATTTTGTACTTCTCCCCGAAACTCAATTATTAAATCTGAAGCTCGTTCTGATTCAGTAGTTTGCTTTAGCAGTTCTTTTGAAGGGAGTGCCAGATAATTTGATTTTACCAACTTTCTGCCAGTTTCTCTATCTGCAGAACATCTTGCACATAAACCCTCATTCTCTCCTGAAGTATGCTTTATCGCATTTGAATGACATGATTTACACAGTTCTTCATATTTATCTGAATAGCCCGGTCTGAGCCATTTATCTTCGAGCCATTTGTTATTCTTCTGAAGCGATTTCAGCCCCTTAAAGCTAGCTTCATTTAGCTTCTCATTGATTTTCAAAAGCGCTGTTGGGAAATCTTCAATATCATCTTTAGATATCTTCTCCCAGGACATATTGAATCTCAATTCGCCGTTTCTTTCCTCAAGTATCCAGTCATGCAATTTGTTTTGCTGATTATTAAGAACTTCTAATGTAATATCCGTATTGGGTAATAGTAGGTAGAATTTACCGCCCGAATACATAATCAATTGCGACATGGGCAATTTAAGTTCATTTAAAATACCGAAAGCTGTCGAATCTGAAAAAGTTCCAACATCAAATGAACGGCCCCTCAAAGCTTTGGCGATTCCACCGGAGCCAGACTTAAGATTGAAGATATATTTTTGAATTCCACCAAAATCACCCGCCGCTAAAATAAATGGTTTTTCTTTATCATTAGAAAGATACAAACATCCAGCAATAGCAGATGTTGTTTTCAGATGATCATAAAGCGAGACATCAGGCACATCAACATTTGTAGCTGATGGCACCGCCCATAGATATTTTTCAAGAATTGATAGCAATGTATTAATGAATTGTATTTCATCTGATATTTTTACATTCTTCATAGTATCAAGAAGGTTAATCCAGATTGAATTATAGTTATTAATTTGATTGTCTGGATTATCAAGGAGAGTTGGGAATATGGAATTAGTTGAATATTTATTTAAGTTATATTTGTATTGATTTGATTTTTGGCAATTAGGTTGAATTGCAATATAATTAGAAACTGGGGATTGTAATGTCTTCCTGAAATCAGTTCGCTCTCCAGAGGAATCCATAGACTCGCGGTCCATAGCTGAAGAAAGATAATCAGCTTCAGTTATTATCTTTTGATTATCATCAGAAGGTTTATGATGATATGATGCTAAATTAGCTAACTCTGATGTATTAATTTTGTCAGGAAAGTACATTTTAACTGCTTCAATAAATTCATTAGTGTATAAAGCATGCTTACGTGTTAAATATCCTCTTTTGCTGGAGGGACACAAATACTCAGCAAGCCCTAATGAATCATTTGAAAGTCCTGCATCACTAGAGAAAGCTCTTTGTCCTACTTTTCCAATATCATGTAATAAACTGGCTAAAGAAATAACGCTTAATTTATTTTTCATATACTAATCCTCTTGAAAACATTGAAGTTAAACAATATTTAAAATTATCCCCAAATCGCTTACCCTTGTTGCAGATTCCCATTATGCTTGCCCTTTTATTATACAGCTTTAAATAAAACTATTCCAAAACGAAATGGCAACATAATAATTCTTTTAATGAATATATAAAACTCTACTGACAGAACCTGTCAGTAAAAATAAAATAAATCATAAAAAAAGTCCCCACCAAATAAATGGCAGTGGCGGGGTGTTGGGATTACCACTTACATAGCCTATCCAACATCATTTTCATCGCGACCCCCGAAAGAACTACGGTGATCATAATTTTTATGAATAATGCGGGATAGCTGGGATTTAGTATATAAAAGGAATAGATTTTCACTTCAAGTTAATATTGCCAGACACCCCGTAGGGGGACGATGACCAAAGCCAGATTATTTTATATGAAATAGCGGCTATTACATTTTATATATATAAATGCGTAACTTGCTAATAAAAATTATAGAACTTCACTGCAAATTACTTTAACTATTAGGGGTTCAGTTACATCACTCTTATCACGTAGGTCTTGCAGATTATGACGTTGATATATGTCCTGCAATCTTCTTATTAATGCAGTGCCAACTAAACTATTTCTTTTAATTTTATTTAGCTCATCTTTTACAGCTTTTCTATCGATATTGCGGAAAATCTTGTCATAAAGATTTATTTCGGATTTAAGGTCATCGTTATTGCTGTTTTTAAAAAGCAGATGTAATTCTCTAACTACATAATGCTGGGCTTTGGTTAGATGTGCTGAATGACGTTGTTCTACAATACGGCTATATGCTTCATCTTTAAATATTTTCTTAATCCTCTCAATGCTTGTGTTTATATTTTTGGGTAAAGGTAAACCAATCGTATCTTGAGCAGCTTTAATTTTACCTAAAACCAAAGATATATCTTGTGATACTATTTCCCCTTTTTTATCTATAAGATATAATTGGTTGTACTTGTTTTTCTTGCCTGCCTGACAAAAAACATAAAGATTGTCAATTGATGAAGATTGAGCAGCTCTTATACCATCCCTAAGTTTGCTAATCCTATCGAATTCTTTAAGATTATCTGCTTTCAGCTTTCTTAATAATTCTTCAGCCTCATTCAAATCCATATAATCCGAGTCATCTTCAAACGCATCCAACTTATCAGATTCGCCTTTGTAAATTGCATACATAGCTTCTGGGTTTAGTTGTTCGGTGTTATCCAATATCTCAGCATCTTCACCAATAGTATCATGTATTTCCTGGATTCTATTATGCACTATTTCATGAAGATTCAAGTTTTTATCCAGTTCAGTTTCCGGTAAAAAATTGTAACCATAAATCTGATCATGCTCTGAACCTATGCGGTCAATTCTACCGAAACGCTGTATCAATTTTACTGGGTTCCAATGTAAATCGTAATTAATGAGATTATCGCAATCCTGAAGATTAAGCCCTTCTGATAAAACATCAGTAGAAACCATTATTCTTATTTCAACATCATTTTTCCGCAATGTGTAGTTATTTGCTTTAGGGGAAAATAATTTTACTAAACGGTCTTTGTTCTCTCGACCACTTGATGCATTTTGAATTTCAGGTTTTTTATCTTCATTTATATTATCATATAGATATTTTACGGTTTCTGCAGATTCCGAAAATATCAACGCTTTTCGGTTTTTCAAGGTCTTATTATTTAATAATTTCATTAAGGTCTGGAGTTTATCATCACGTTCGGGGGGTATTACTGTTTCGTTAACCATGTCTTTTATGTCTTGCAGTATATAAAGGTCATGTTCTATATGAGATTTTAGCCTTTCAATATCGAAATCATCAATATTGTAGTTTTTTGATTGTACCGCTTCTTGCAATGCATCTAATAACTCAGGTTCGGAATATAAATCAGCCGTATAAAGGATATTCTGGGCATCTTCACCGGCTGGCACAATTCCATTTTCGAGGCTTGTTAGAAATGCTTGATGGATATTAAGCATCCTTTCAATAGTCATCCTGAAAGCATAGACGCTGCTTTCAAAGCGTTTGAATAACATTACCCGCATCAAGCCCCTTAAGTTAATGCCGGCTCTATGCAAATCTTTATATGGTTTGACTTTTTGCCTGTCCTTCTGAACATAATGCCATAAAGCGAAACGGGCATAAGTTAGCTGACCGATTATGGGCTTGCCTTTATAATTAAACTTAGCTTTGCCAAAACAATGACGGATTTTGGCATATAATCCGCTATAAGTATTCTCTATACTATAGCTAACAGTTCCGATATTCCGTTTTGGGAAATATCTGTGTTTTCCGCCCACAAGGATATAAGCCCGCTTTTTACCTTTGATATAATCATCAAAGTTATAAGGGTCAACTTCGGAATGGGTTTTTGAATCATAACCGTAGAACCTTAGAATATAATTTCTTGTTCGTCTTACAAGTATATGTTGTAGTAAAGCTCGAAATAGTGAAATTGCAATTTCAGGGTTATCATCATTGCTATCAATTCTTTTAAAATATTCCCTTAGGTTAGGCGGATTTATAGGAATATTTGTAATATCATTCGGATGAAACAGTTTAATCTGATTAAATACATCGCGCGCCGATTTATTACGGGGAGTTGCTGTCATCAATAATGCTTTTTTCTGGCCGGTATGCAGAAAATCCTGAAGGATTTTATATCGCTGAGGCGAACTGTGCCGGAAATTATGACTTTCATCTATCAATACGAAATCTCGGTTTTTATATCGTTCATCCGTAAGAAGAAAATTCCAATTATCTTCATCACCTTCTTTAAGCATAGACATGGGTAAAATTACTGCATTAAGATTGTAATTGTCGTCATAACTCTGCCACATCTTTTCCAGCGTTTTGGGGCATATAATAAGTGGTTCTACTCCTTCTGATTTTCTGAATTGTCTTATTACTGCTGCTCCTATATAGCTTTTGCCTACACCTACAACATCTGCAGCAAACGCTCCCCCATATTTTTTTATTATGCCAACAAGGCTACGAACTGCTTCTTTCTGGAAATCAGCTAAATCTTTTATTATTTTGCTATCAAATAAAATTTCACTACTATCCTCACCCTCAAGACGATCCTTAACCAGAGTATAGAGCGTTTTCATGTAAATATCATAAGGTGTGGCTTCATATTCTGCCCAGGAGCTTTGAATTTCTGTTAATATATCATCGCTGAGTTCTTCTGCTTCACCCCAGAGGATATTAAACCAGTCTGTCAAAGCATCATGGTTTTCGCCGTTATCGTGGACATATACATTGAGTTCGGTATTGTTGGTGAAACCGGCTAATGATATATTGCTCGAACCGACAATCGCAATGCCCTTCGAGTTGGGCTGAGGGTTTTTGAAATCGAGGATATACGCCTTCGCGTGAAGCCTGCTTTTGGTATAGACTTTAATCTTCAGACGCTGGGTCTTTATCATTTCGCCAAGCAGTTTGATTAGCGATTCGTTTGTATCTGTCTGGTCGGTTTCCGATACGGAGCTGCGGAAGTCATCAAGGGCATCTCTGACAATTCCCTTTTTCCGTTCAATCTTGCCCAGCACTGTGTCCGAATGATACCGCTGTTTGTCAATCTCTTTGGCAATGCCGTCATCGCTTCTGTATTTTTGAGCTATTTCCTCAATGGTTTTATGCGTGCGGGCATTGCCGATTAGCAGACGGAGTTCTTTGATCTTGTAGCTGCCATCGTTATCGACTGCCCTCAGCTTATCCTGAATAGCGGCCAGACCGGATAAGTACACATAACCGACTGCGAACTTGGCTTTGTCGGCAAAATCGAGCTGTTTGTTAAGCTCTTGGGCAAGCTTGGTATTGCGGTTGTCTATTATTTGGTGCGGCATAATTTACTCTATTAAGTCTGGGTGATTTGTTTTTAGCCAGTTTTTTAAATCAAATCTCAATGTTCTCATTTTGAGAACCATTGTGCTCAATTTGAGAACGACTGTCAAGGGGTTTGGTTCGATTGCCCGCTCTGAGTTAAGTACGCTGGCCAGCATTATGGCGCCATGTTCGTTGAATACATAGGGCAAATACCGCCGACCGCCCCGTCCACTTTTTGAGGTCTCAAATTGCGACCTCAAAGATGCCGTCTCTTCGGCAGTGAGTTTAAACATGAAATCAGAGGGAAAACGCTGAAGATTACGTTTTACCTGTTCATTCAGACGTTTGGTAGGAACGCCGTAAAGTTCTGCCAGATCACTGTCGAGCATTACCCGATGCCCCCGAATATTGTAAATCCGCCGACCGATTTCGCTGATTGTAAGTTTGGTGGGTTTTGCGGTCATGGGTTGCCTTTATTAAATGCTTTTAGCCTTATCAAGTCTGTCTTTTACTAACTCACAGACTGCCCAGTAAACCTCGTTCCGCTCCGCTTGAGTTAAGCCAAGTATGTCAAAGACAATATCATCCAAAGCCTTGCGATCGGGGAGGGGGTTGGGGGTTTGGGAACGGATGGGATGATTTGGACTAATCCCAGCTTCTTCAAAGATATTTCTATTGCCCCTATTATCCAATTTTATAATGAGCGACTTTATTTCACTCTTTCTAAATAGCTCAGGCTTTAATACAGTAATATCTTTAAGTTCTTCTACTGTAATAAATAATCCTCCTCCGCCAACTAATGCATAACCTTTTATTTCTATTAATAGAAGATTCATATAAGAGTTCAAAAAACAGAGAAGCTTGTAATCACCGTTAATTCCGTAAAATACTTTATCCATAGGGAATCTTTTCAAATTATGTAATACTTTAAAATCAGGATTATGAGTACAAGGATAAGCAATATGGTAATCTATAATTCCTAAAGAGTACCAGATCTTTTTGTTATAAAGAGTAGGTCTTTTATTATATTCTTGCTTCTCTCCCCATTTTATATATTTGTGAACTTCTTTGCGATAGATATTTGATGTGCATGGAATAATCAACATTTTCAAAGAATAATATAATGACTTTAATATAATCGATTTACATTCTTTGGGAGATTTTATGAAAGGCTTCAAAAATTCCTCTTCAATCCTCAAATTCTTCGGCAGACCCTCATGTTTGGGGATAAGCTTATAGTATTTACCATCCTTTTTTATGTCAAAATGCTTACTTGGCAAGTAAAAGAACTCATTACATCCCGTTGTAAATCCACGCCGTACTTCTGCAATATCTCCCAACCTAACCAGTTTATCTTTTCCCTTTTCCAGGATTGTCCAATAAATATCTGGCGCTCTCAAATATTTTCCGCCCCATTTATCGCCTGTATATTTTCCGGTTTTTATCAGCAACTTTTGCTTTTTGGTATCATCAGCTTTGCTCTCGGTAGTTTCCGTACCATTTTCAAGCAGTTTTGTTTGGGATATGGCAAAACATTTTACTTTTTCTGTTTCTGTCCTTTCGGTGCATTTTTCGATATTTTTAAATACCTCAGCAGAGGCAGCGTTTTCAAAGGCATCCTTAAACATTACAAAGCGCGCTGTATTTGTTAAACCGCAATCAGATTTTATTTGAGGGCGGCTTAATATTACAATGATAGTATTTATATCAGCTCTCGAAAAGGAGCGTTTGGCTTTGTTGTCTATTATCATCTTAACATGAGCTTGTCTTAAAAGAAACTCTTGCAGGTTTTGACCGAACCCAACATCCAACCATGAATTTGAGGTAATAAAGCAAAAAGTTCCTTTTGGGCGCAGAAATGAAAGGGCATGGAAATAAAAATATATATATAGATCGCTTTTGGCGTTTAAAGGACGAGTTATTTTTTCCCTCTTGGTATCAGCATAGAAATATTTGGGATAATGATTATATACATATTTAATAAGCCTGTTTTTATATACTTTTTTGCGTTCAGCTGTTATTTCCTGTGTATGCTCCATAGGGTCGGCGATTTTCTCCTGCCGAACATAAGGAGGGTTGCCGATTACAATATCGAAACCTGAATCATCGCCATCTGAAAATATTTCGATAAATGACATTTTCCAAACAAAGGGTGGATGATCTTTGAGTTCTTTTGTCCTGAGCTTTTTTATGGCATCGCGAACATGTTTTTTTTCCTTAATTAATTGCTGTTCTTCTTCTTTAAGAGACTTAGTCAACAAATCAGGCTTAGCCTCATAGCCGAAAACATCCTCTTGTTTAAGCGCCAGATTTCGAGAAATTGCCAGCAGTCTATCTTCAAGGCTGTCTAATTTATCAAAGAGCAAATCATCGAATATTTCTTTCTCTCTTGTTTCGAGTTCTTCTTTTTCTGCCTCTGTCTGTGATTTATCTGCTTTATAATAATTAAGCTTATCAACATTGAATTTTCGTATTTTATTTTTAAGATAATTACTGTAACCCTTGATATCAAGAATGTTTGAAAAATCAATCCCTCCATAGTATTGGACAAGACTATCTCCCTGCCTTAGTTTGAAAGTCAAATTAGGCAACAGCGGTCGGGTTTTTCTCTCATGGAATGGTATTTCAACTTCAATGGTCATCTGAAGCCATAATCTGAGTTCAGCTACTCTTAAAGCCCAATCTTTGATATCAACGCCATAAAGATTATTGCCTATTATTCGTTTGTAGCGTTCATGCTGGGTTACGGTTTCTGCCGATGGTATATATTTCAAGGCTCTTTCGTCAAGATCTGCGAGTATTTTAAGCATCCCAACAAGGAATGAACCAGAACCAGCCGCCGGATCGACAATCCTGATATTATGGAGTAGTTGGCGAAGTGGTTTCCAAAGTTCTTTTTTGGCCAATTTATCATCTAAGATGGCTTGCTCATCTTCATCAATGGCAAATATACAGTCGTAAAATATCGGTTTGTATTTTTCGCCAATGTGGTTAGCAAGGTAATCCACCAGCGCAAGGCGGCACATCATATCTATTTCAAAACGAGGTGTATAAAAAATACCGGATTCGCCCTGGCTTTCAGCGCCAAGCTCAACTGCATTTACCATCCCCTCATAGACTCGACCGATCATTTCGGGGTCGACTGCAACTGTTTGGTCAATAGGTGTATCTTCAGCGATGGTAAAATTATATTTATAGAAAAACTCAAATACTTTTGACAAAACTTTATCTGAAATATTCTTTATCTTTTTATCGTCTTTAAGCTCTGTGAAAAGACCACCGTTTAGATAAGGAGCATCAACCAGCACTTTTGCAATGTTCTCAGGCAAATATTTAGGGATATTCTTTTCTTTTAATTCGTTATTAAGAGCCTTATAAAGTAATAATGATAGCCAGTTGCTATAAAATTTATTCTTGCCATCGTTTTCCTTTTTATAAGTCTCCCAAAAATCACTAATGAAATCGATATTATTTCCAAGCCAGCCTTTTTTCTGTATGAAATGGAGAAACATAAGTCGGCTTAAAAATCTTATAGTAAAAGCTTGAGCAAGAGAAAGCTCCTTATAATAATCCCTGATCTCGTTTACGATTGTTACGAAAACCGAATTGGAACCTTCCATTAATTCCTTATAGAATTCTTTGGCAACAGATTCAACATCGAAAGCCTCATCATGTGTCTGCTGAACTGCCAGAGGGGATGAGCTGTCATCCGTAATGGCGGTTTTGGCAAGCCGCTCGATAGCAGTGCGGTTTGGCTCATCGGGGCGGATAGAGATGCGCCTTACAATGCGCCGTCTTTCAGGCAATCTGTTTTCCTCAGAATCATCATCAACAGACACCAGTTTGACATTAACAAAATCCCATAGGGTCTCATCCTGATTGGAAAACACGATAAGGTTGTATGGGAAATCTCTGTTTATCCGGCTGATTACGGCGCGCTGAGTATTTCGGTACAGATTATTAGAATCCAGTTTTGCCCAGAATATTCTGAAATCGTGATTATGTTCAGCTAATATAGAAACTTTGCTGATTTGTTTTCTGATACTTTCCGGCCATCTGGAAATAGGGTAGTCTTCACTTTTGACGCTGTAATTCAGGTCATAGAATAAATCTTTTAATTCTGATGATCCATTTAAGGTAAGATTATTGAGATGATGTTCAACATTTTCAGAAATAGCACTACTTTTCGGCATAAAACTCCCCATTTAAACAGCTCAAAGTTTAACATCGAAAATATGGATTATTGAAAGTGATTTAGCAAGAAAAAAGGTGTTAAAGGTCAATAAAATGTTTATATTTTTAAGTAAATTAGCTTGATTGTAAACGGCGGTTGAAAAGTGTGCCAGGCATATAGTTTAAATGGCGGAATAAAAGTATGCCATTACTAATATTATCAAAGGCTGAGACTAAGCTTTTATTATTGTTTTTTTATTAAGTTTGATTCAATGATTTCATAACTTTCGTCACCCAAGCCCGGCTTACTTCCATAATACCGAGCTGCATCAGCCCTATTAGCACAAGTACCATTATCGATTAGCTGCTGGTATTCATTGGCTAATTTCTTATAATCAAGTCGAGGTTTTTGTGTATTCGCTTCTTTTATAGGTTTCTGAGGGAATAGAGCAACTATTGTAAAAGTTCTATCTATAGAACAGTTCGGGGACCAATTATGTCGATACCTCGAAATCGATCCTCGCCGCTTAACATTCTCCCCTGATTTGGCTATCATATCTGATAATTTTCCAGATTTATAAGAGTCCTTAATTTTATCCCATACTTCCCTTACATAGCCGTCGCCCCTTAGCAATATTTCCAGTTTGCCGCCGTTTTCCCGCTTTTTAATATGAGATATAATTGCTTCAATAAGCAGCTTGGAGACTTTGGTTTTTAGTTGATTCGGCAGCCTTGGGTAGATATCTTTGAATTCCTTATATATGATCTTTAACTTAGTAATATTAATTGTCGTTTTTTTGCGTTGATCTATCTGAGCCTGGAGTTTTGTAATTTGCTCTTCAAGTGATTTCTTTAAATCCTCGTTTTCCTGGATCCTTTTTGTAACCGATTGGATATTTTTTAAATCTGGTGATATACTAATTAACTTAACCAGGTTATCAGCTTCTTTTGCAATATTAGATAAGTTACCAGACATCTCTTTCAGCCTTTGTTTCAGCTCTTGCACATCTTCCGATGAATTAGTTCTAAGCTGTTTGGTAGCGGCCTTATAAAATTCATCTTCCGTTGCCATATAAATAATCAGCCGCTCAATAAAAGCCTCTAAATCCTTTGCTGGAAGATCTTTGGCTTCGCAAACACCTCCGCTGAATATGTTTGACCAGGTCGAACTCGGTCTTAGTTTGCTGAGCGGCTTTACGAA
>JAGGSN010000075.1 GCA_021159005.1 Candidatus Zixiibacteriota bacterium
GATTTACAAGAAATCACAGAAAAAAATTTGGATACAATTTTTGGTCTCAAATTTATAAGTTCAGAATTTTCTTTGCAAGGATTTAGAATTGACTCTCTCGCTTTTGACGAAGAGACAAAATCATTTGTTATCATTGAATACAAAAGAGAAAGAAGTTTTAGCGTCATCGATCAAGGATATGCTTATCTTGCTTTAATGTTAAATAACAAAGCAGATTTTATTTTAGAATATAACGAGAAGAAAAAAGAGAATTTAAAAAGAGAAGATGTTGATTGGTCGCAATCCAGAGTTTTATTTTTAGCTAATTCTTTTACCACTTATCAGCAAAACGCAATTAATTTTAAAGATTTGCCAATTGAGCTTTGGGAAGTTGAAAAATACGACAATCAAACAATACTTTATAATCAATTAAAATCGACAGACATTAAAGAATCTATAAAGACAATTTCTAAAAGTAAAACGATAGAAAATGTCAGTCGTGAAGTTAAAAAATATTCAATAGAAGATCATTTCAGAGCTGGATGGGAAAATTCCAGAGATCTTTTTGAAGAAATAAGAAACAAAATTTTAGACATAGATACAAGAATAGAAGAAAAAGTAAATAAATTTTATATCGGATATAAAATTGGAGCTTATAATTTATGTGCGATTCATGCTCATAAATCAAAATTAAGATTGGATTTAGTTCGTGTAGATAAAAACGATCTAAAAGATCCTGAAAATAAAGTGATAAAAAATCCTTGGCAAGAAAGAGGATGGGGACGGCAATGCAGTTATGTAATTATTAAAATAGATGATATAGATTACGCTTTGTTTTTAATAAAGCAGGTTTATGAAAAATTTTATAAATAATCCATGAACTACATTGGCTCAAAATTAAGTCTTTTAGAATTTTTAGAGGAATCAATAAATAAAGTAGTTGATCCCGCAAAAAACGGGACAGGTAAAAACTGCAATACTTTTTGTGATTTATTCGCGGGGACCGGAATTGTCGGGAGCTATTTTAAGAAAAAGGGTTATAAGGTTATAGCGAATGATATTCAATATTACAGCTATGTTTTAAATAGACACTATATCGGCAATCATAAAGAATTAACATTTTCTAAACTATCAAAGAAAATTTCCGAATTGAAAAAAATAAATGTAAAAAATCGGAAAAATTTCGTTTGCGATTATTTATCAAACTTAAAAGGCAAGAAAGGATTTGTTTATAAAAATTATTGTCTGGGCGGAACTAAAAATAAAAAAGAACCACGACAATATTTTTCCGATGAAAACGGAATGCGTTGTGACGCAATTCGCCAAAAAATTGAAGATTGGAAAAAGGAAAATTTAATCTCCGATGACGAATATTATTTTTTGATTGCCACTTTAATTGAAGCTATTGATAAATACGCAAATACCGCTTCCGTCTATGGCGCTTTTTTGAAAAAGTTAAAAAAGACCGCTCAAAACAGTTTAAGATTAAAACCTGCTGAATTGATAATAAATAACCAAGACCATGAAGTTTTTAATGACGACATAAGCGAAGTTGTTGAAAAAGTTAATGGCGATATTTTATATTTGGATCCACCATATAACCATCGGCAATACGCGACAAATTATCACCTACTTGAAACTATTGCTAGGTATGATAATCCGAAAATTCATGGAAAAACCGGGTTACGTGATTACCAAAACCAAAAATCTCTCTATTGTTCAAGAACACAAGTTAAAAACGCTTTTAAAGATTTAATATTAAAAGCAAAAGCAAAATATATCTTTTTAAGTTATAACAACGAGGGACTTATGACTTTGGACGACATTAAAGAAATAATGAGCTTGCGGGGCAAATACGGATATTTTACGAAAAAATACAATCGTTTCAAGGCAGATAGATCAGAAAACAGGAATTATAAAGCAGAAAAGACAGTTGAATATTTGCATTATGTGACTTGTAAATAAATTTATGAGTGTTAACAAATCAATTATCGGTGCTGACGAAATTCGTAGCATTTTTAAGGAATACTGCGAAGAAGAAAACATAAAATTTAGCGAGAGTAAATTTGAGAAATTTTTGGAATTTTTAGAGGTTGATTTTTATGATTGGATAAAAGAAAATTTAAAACAGTTTGATTTGCAGGGGTAATGTGTTAAATACGGGAGTTTGGCATAATAGCCCGTCCGCAAAAAATCGGGTTTTGTTATTCAGCGGGATCAACTCCGCCGAAAGCAGATGGGTAAAATTATGAAAAGTAGAACAAAAACAAAAACAAAAATAAAAGCCAAAACAAAAAAGAAGAAGAAAGCGGCAAGAAGCAAGAAGAAAGCGGCGAAGAAGGTAAAAAGGGTGAGAAGGATTCCTTTTTCCAGGGCGGTTATTATGAGCGTGTTAGCTTTCGTGATGGCGTTGGGAGGTTATGGCGGGTATAGAGTCGTAAACGAACATAGCCGATACGGCGCTGATTTTGAAAAGCGGTTGCATAACGCGGTTGAGGTGGTGGACGGGGACACGATTGTGATTGAGAATGGCGTTCGCGTGCGTTTGCTGGGAATAAACGCGCCGGAGAAAGCGGAGTGTTACGGAGAAGAGGCCAAGAAGGAGCTGAACAAGTTAATTGCCGGCAAGAAAATAATTTTGGAAAAAGACCAAACAGCCGCTGATAATTTTGGCCGCCTGTTGCGTTATGTTTTTGTTTACAATGAAGCGCCGGATAGAGATAACATATTTGTGAATGAAAAATTGCTTCGCGGAGGGTTCGTTATGAGCATGTATGTAAAGCCCAATAAAAGGTATTTGGCGTTGTTGCAGGCGGCGGAAAGAGAGGCGCAAAAAGAGAAAGCGGGGCTTTGGGGGAAATGCGATTATGAGAGCGCGCAGGCTGGCAGGGAAAGCGAACGAGAACAAGCCAGCGAACCGTTTGACGAAAAATGCGTGATAAAAGGGAATATTAATAAGCGTTATGAAAAGGACTATTTTTTGCCGGGATGCCCGAATTACAAACGGGTAATAATAGATCCGCGCAAAGGCGAGCGATGGTTTTGCACGGAAAAAGAAGCTAAGGAAGCCGGTTGGCAAATGAGCGCCGCCTGCGGAAATATACACCAGTTTGAGAATTGAGGATTAAGCGCGGCAAATTCAGTTCTTGTCTAACGCGCTTTAAGTGAAAACCATTTATGGAAAATAAATTTAGTTCTTTAGCTTGATACATTTCTTAAAGCTATTCTTCGCTTTTAATAGGATAGTTAGCTCTTTTCTTAATCTTTGTTAAATTGTTTGCGCGTAGACACTTGTGGTTGGTAGTTAGGCGACATATTTTTGAAAAAATTTGAATTTAAAGATTGTTGCTGTTGGGCTTTAAAGAATAAGGTATTTTTGATTTTTTTAAAATTTAAAAGAGGGGAAATAGGGATATTTTTTACTCCATACTTCCGCAAAAAATGATTATTATATTTAGAGAAATAATACAAATACTTGATCTTTCAGATTATAGTAAAAAAGTTAAAATAATTGTATAATAAAAGTAGTAAATTTATATGTTTACTTTCATAAACTATAAATTATGAGTGAAGAATTATTACAAAGAGATCTTATTAAAAATTCCGAGAAAATCGGAAAATGGGATTTTTATAATATTGGTGCTACGACACTAAGAGCGCTAAAAAGACATAAAAAAATTCGTGATATAGATTATGGAATTTTAGAAAGGAAAAAACCTGATGCTTTAATTATTCAACAAAAGCAAGTTATTGCTGTAATAGAATATAAAACTCCAAAAGAATTTAAAACCGAAGTACAAAAAAAGAAAGCCATAAAACAAGAAATTGAAGTTGCTCAAAAACTGGGAGCAAAGATTTTTATTGCCACAGACACAGAAGAAACTGTTTGGGTTAATGCTTTAACTGAAAATAGAATTGGAGATGAAAACGGAAAAAAAATAAAGACTTTATTTAATCCAAAAGATGAAAAGATCGCTGAACTTATCAAAAAAATTTGTGATTCTATTAACGAGCAAAATGATAATATAAAACCAAAAAAACTGGTAAATCCAACCGATCTTGCGAAAAGCATCTGGCAAGATTTATTTGTAGCAACAGGAGCGACACCAGAAAATTGTTTATATAGTTTTGTTGAAATTTTTATTTTTAAGTATTTGAGTGATTTGAAAGTTTTGCGAGAACCAGAAAATTTTGATTATTTAATAAATTTATATAAGAAAAGAAATGAAGATTATGTTTTAGAGTATTATGCAAAAAATATAAGACCCGAAATAAAGGAATTGTTTCCATCAGGCAAGAAAGACAATACAACTATTATAAATGGTGTTATTTTTGTAGATATTTACCAAAAAGCAAACAAAAGTCACAGCAGTGTATTTAGAACTGTTTTAGAAAGATTTGATAAATATCCAAAACTTGAAAATATTCATCGTGATTTTAAAAGTCAGCTTTTTGAAAGTTTTTTGAAAGAAAGTATTAGTAAAAAAAATTGGGGACAGTTTTTTACTCCAATTAAAGTGGTTCGTTCTATTGTTGAAATGGCAAAGAATGAAATTAAAGACGGGGTAAAAATTTGCGATCCCGCTTGCGGAGTTGGTAAATTCCTTTTAGAGCCGATAGCAACAAAGCTTGATGAATTTTATAAAATTAGTAGAAGTGGCATTACTCCGAGAATTACAATTCACGGATTTGATAAGGGTTTTGATAAGGACGAACAAAAAACAATTATTTTGGCAAAAGCCAATATGTTGATTTATTTTTCTGATTTAATCAAAGATAATCCCGGGCAAACTCAAGATTTTGCGAAACTTTTTAATGATAGCTTTACTTTAAAAACAAATTCTATTTTAGGAACTTTATCGGAACCCGTAGAAGATGAGTATGATTTAATTTTGACTAATCCTCCGTATGTAACAAGCGGTAGCGGAAACTTGAAAGATGAAATTAAAAAAGACGGAGACTTGATCAACTATTATAAAATAAACGCTATGGGTGTTGAAGGTCTTTTTATGGAATGGATTATCAGAGCGTTAAAACCAGGAGGAAAAGCTTTTATTGTTGTTCCTGACGGAATTTTGAATCGTCAAAATGATAAAAATTTAAGAAAATTTATTTTGGATGAGTGCTATATTGACGGACTTATTTCACTTCCATTAAATACTTTTTTCACAACCAATAAAAAAACTTATATTTTGGCAATTACCAAAAAGATCAACAAAAAAGATATTCAGAAAAATCCGGTATTCACATATCTAGTAAGTGAAATTGGAGAATCAAGAGATATTTATCGTTTTGATATTGACCAAAACGATTTACAAGAAGCAGTGACTTCATATTCATTTTTTAAAGGAAATAAAAAAGGGTTTGAGAAAATAAACTCTGACAAAAGATGTAAATTACAACCATTTAGTAAATTTTTAGATAATATTGAAAAAACTTGGATTATAGATAAATGGTGGACAGAAAAAGAAAAGATTGAATTAGGGATAGTTGAGAAAAAAGATAAAGTAACTCTTTTAGAATTTGCTTCAATAATTGAAGATGTTGGAAATTCTATTAAAGAATTTCAAAACGAAGTAAAAGAAATTTCCGAAAAAAAAAAGACTAAAATAAACTATAAATCTTACTCTGTCAGTAAATTATTTGATACAGAAAGGGGTTTGTCAAAATACACAAAAAAATATGGTAATATTCATAAAGGAAAATTTCCTGTTTTTTCTGCTTCAAACAATGCTCCTCTTACACATATAGATACTTTTGACTTTGACGGAGAATATCTTACTTGGGCTACAAATGGTTTTGCTGGTTATATTAAAATAACTTCTGGCAAATTTTCAATAAATGCAGATAGGGGATTGCTAAAACCAAAACAGGAAAATCTAAATTCAAAATATGTTAAGTATAAATTAGAACCAATTTTAAGAAAATTAGCCAAAGGGCGTAAAGGAGAGAAAGGCGAAGATGAATTTACGAAAGTTTATCCATCAATGCTTGCTGATATTAAAATTGATTTTCCTGTAAATTCTAATGATGAAATTGATGTTTTTGCTCAAAATGAAATAGTAGAAAAAATTGTCTTCATTGAAGAAATAAAGCAAAAAGTTGAGGAGTGTAAGAAAAAAATCAATGAACTGAATATTGAAGTTAAAAATATTGGTGAAAAAAATAAGCTAATGAAGATTAAAGATATTTTTAATATTGAGAAAGGAAAATCAAAATATACAAACAAATATATTCAAAACCATTGCGGAGAATATCCCTTATACTCTTCTCAAACTGTTAATGACGGAATAATTGGAAAGATAAACTCATTTGATTTTAATAGTAAATGTATTACATGGACAACAGATGGAGTACATGCAGGAACCGTTTTTTTGAGAAATGAAAAATTTAGCATGACGACACATTGTGGAGCGTTAATTCCTAAAAGTAATATTAAAAATATTTCTTTAGATTTTATTTATTCTTTTTTGAAAGAAAATCTTAAGCAATACGCTAGAGGAGAGCAAAATAAGAGAATTACCGTTAATATAATTAAAGATATAGAAATATTGTTTCCAATAGATAAATCAGGAAATTTTGATTTGAAAGCACAAAAAGAAACAGCAGAAAAATACAAAAAAATTGAAAATATAAAATCGGCTATAAATTTTGAACTTGATAAAATTTCTGAAACTAATATTAATCTTTAGAATAAGGAGTTTTTGAAAAATGGAATTCACCCCTTTGATTCCCCTCTGGTGTTGACAGAATTTTAGGGTTTGCTATTATGATGTAGCGTTTAGTTAATGAAAAAAATTTGATAAAATTATCTCAAAAGTTTAATAGTAAGAGCGGGTGAGTTTTTTGTTTTTTGTTGTTTTGACAGCCCGCTTTCCCAAGCGGCTTTTTAAATTTTAAGTTTAAGCGACTCTAATTTACGACAAGCGACTCCAATACTCTAATCGCACTCTAATGACCCGAATGGCATAGGATGCGTGAGCCCTGTAAATAATGAATTGCGCTGAAACAGTTTTTCGTAATTGATAAAATTATGTGAAATCGCTTCTGCGCAAATAGGACTTTAACATTTGAATAGCACTGCTTCTGTTGTTGAATTATCTGTTTATTTGTCCGGCGGAAGAATAATTTAATTTGAAGCAGGCACAGTAGGTAATTGCAAAAGTTAATAATTGCTTTAAGTGATTGTTAACTGCTAATTAATTGTAGAAATAAAATAGGTTACTTAAGGCGTATGGTGGATGCCTTGACTGAAGCAAGCGATGAAGGGCGTAGCAGGTTGCGATAAGCCTCGGGGAGCTGCCAAGCAAGCTTTGATCCGGGGATTTCCGAATGGGGAAACCCAATCCCGCGTAGCACGGAATGTCAAAATCAAAAATCAAAATTCCAAATCAAACCCAAAATCCAAATGATGAATTTTTTAATAATTTGAAATTTAGCCATTTGATATTGATTTGAAATTTGAGCTTTGAAATTTGAAATTCCGTGTTGCGCGCGGGGTTGCGAGATAATTTTACTCGTTTAATCGGGGTCTGATATATTCTTTTAGCAGAATACTTTTGGAAAGAAGAACCATAGAGGGTAATAGTCCCGTATGCGAAAAAAGGATGTGTCGGATGGAATTATTCTCAAGTAGGGCGGGACCGGAGAAATCCCGTTTGAATCCGGGAGCACTAACTCCCAAGGCTAAATATTGCTTCAGATCGATAGCGAACTAGTACCGTGAGGGAAAGGTGAAAAGCATCCCGTTGAGGGAGATGAAATAGTATCTGAAACCATGCGCTCACAAAGAGTCAGAGCCGTGCGTAGCACGGAATGTCAAAATCAAAAATCAAAATTCCAAATCAAATCCAAAATCCAAATGATGAATTTTTTAATAATTTGAAATTTAGCCATTTGGTATTGATTTGAAATTTGAGCTTTGAAATTTGAAATTCCGTGTTGCGCGCGGTGATGGCGTACTTTTTGCAGAACGGGCCAACGAGTTAGTTTTATGCGGCAGCGTAAGTTACTTTGTAAAATACGCATAGTGAAAGCGAGGCTTAACCGCCGAATTACATTCTTCACTAGCGTTCAGAATGAATTTTTAATTTTTAATTTCCAATTTTTAATGAATTTTTAATGTTTAAATTTCTAAATTTTTAAACATTTAAAAATTCATTCATTAAAAATTGAATTCAAATTTCAAATTTTAAATTAAAAATTCTGAGCGGCAGCGAAGGATGTAGATGTCGTATGGACTAGACCCGAAGCCAGGCGAGCTACATATGAGCAGGGTGAACCCCGAGTAACATCGGGAGGAGGCCCGAACCCACTGATCGTGCAACATCAGGGGATGACTTGTGTGTAGAGGAGAAATTCCAATCGAGCTTGGCCATAGCTGGTTCTCTCCGAAATAGCTTTAGGACTAGCGTCCGGTAATTGAATATGAGAGGTAGAGCTACTGAATGAGAATTCGCGGTTCGCCGTAGAATTCTCAACCAAACTCCGAATTCTTGTATTTTTATCCGGGCAGTCAGAAATCCGGCGCTAAGGTCGGATCTCAAAAGGGAAACAGCCCAGATCATAATCTAAGGTCCCTAAATCCATGTTCAGTGGGAAAGGAAGTGAAGTTTCTAAAACACCTAGGAGGTTGGCTCAGAAGCAGCCATCCTTTAAAGAGTGCGTAACAGCTCACTAGCTTAGAGATTTTGCGCCGAAAATGTAACGGGGCTTAAACATGGTGCCGAAGATATGAACCGATGCGAAGCATCGGAATGATCAATGATCAATAACCAATAATCAATGAATGACTAATTATCAATTATCAATTTCAAATTATTATTTTGAAAATTGTAAATTGAAAATTCATTGAAAATTGTAAATTGAAAATTGAGAATTCCGCTGCTTTGCAGCGGTGGTAGGAGAGCGTTCCATAGGCTGTGAAGCTGAAGCGCGAGCTTTGGTGGAGCGTATGGAAGTGAGAATGTTGGCATGAGTAACCGCAATCCCGCTGAGAACGCGGGACCCCGAAAGTCCAAGGTTTCCTGGGCAATGGCAATCATCCCAGGGTCAGCCGGTCCTAAGGCGAGGCCGAAAGGCGTAGTCGATGGACAGCCGGTTAATATTCCGGCGCTATTATTAGTTTATAAATGGGGAGACGCATCCTAGTATGTTTCGCGCCTTATTGGATTGGCGCAGGTATTTTGAGGGCGCTTCGCAGGAAAATCCGCGAGGCATCAACCCAAGAAATATCTGGAATTCCGCCTCAACAGTGGAAGAACGGAACAAAGCAGGGTGCCAGGAAAAACCTCTATGCCAACCATACCTCATTGCATTCGGTCTGGAATTTTCAATTTTCAATTCACAATTTTCAATGAATTCTTAATGTTTAAATTTCTAAATTTTTAAACATTTAAAAATTAATTCATTAAAAATTGAATTTAAATTTCAAATTTTAAATTAAAAATTTCACCCGAGTATAGCGAGGTGTGGTTGGATCTGATAATATCCGTACTAAAACCGACACAGGTGGACAGGGCGAGTAGCCTAAGGGGAACGGGAGAACCTTCGTTAAGGAACTCGGCAAAAAAGCTAGACGTAAGTTCGCAAGATGTCTTGCCGCGTAGAGCGCAAGCTTTTACGCGGCCGCAGCTAAAGTGTCCCAAGCGACTGTTTATCAAAAACACAGGTCTCTGCAAACCCGTAAGGGGAGGTATAGGGGCTGACGCCTGACCAGTGCTGGAACGTTAACGGGAGCGGTGCAAGCCAATCCCCGAAGCGCCAGTGAACGTCGGCGATAACTATAATCGTCCTAAGGTAGCGAAATTCCTTGTCAGGTAATTTCTGACCCGCATCAAAGGCGTAACGATTTGGGAACTGTCTCAACGAAGGACCCGGTGAAATTGCAATGACGGTAAAGATGCCGTCTACCTACGGCAAGACGAAAAGACCCCGTGGAGCTTTACTACAGCTTGGCATTGAATTAGAATTCTGGCTGCCGAGAATAGGTGGGAGACTTTGAAGCCTCAACTCAGGTTGAGGCGGAGTCGCCAGTGGAATACCACCCTGTTAAAATTTTAATTCTAACCCTGCGCCATTAAGAAGCAAGAAGCAGGAAGAAAGCAGAAAGCAGAAAGCAGAAAGCATAATGTAGAAAGCGAAATTTATTTGCTTAATTCTTGTCGCTTAATTCTTACTTCTTACTGGCGCGGGAACAGTGCCTGGTGGGTAGTTTGAGTGGGGCGCTCGCCTCCTAAATGGCAACGGAGGCGTTTACAAAGGTTGGCTAAGTCCGGATGGAAATCGGGCTGATAGCGCAAAAGCACAAGCCAGCTTTACTGAAAGGCCTATAAGCCGATCAGTTACGAAAGTAGAATTTAGTGAACCGACCATAGCTTGTAGGAGCGTGGAAGATCACCAGATAAAAGTTACCCCGGGGATAACAGGCTAATTCCTCCCAAGAGTTCACATCGACGGAGGAGTTTGGCACCTCGATGTCGGCTCATCGCATCCTGGAGGTGGAGAAGCTTCCAAGGGTTTGGCTGTTCGCCAATTAAAGCGGTACGCGAGCTGGGTTCAAACCGTCGTGAGACAGGTTGGTCTCTATCTGCCGTAGGCGTTGTTGCTTGAGGAGAGTCTTTCCTAGTACGAGAGGACCGGAAAGAACGAACCTCTGGTGTATCGGCTGTTCCGCCAGGAGCACTGCCGAGTAGCTAAGTTCGGAAAGGATAACCGCTGAAAGCATCTAAGCGGGAAGCCTGCTTCAAGATAAGGCAACAGACCGTGCGCAGCACGGAAATTTTCAATTTTCAATTCACAATTTTCAATGAATTTTCAATGTTTAAATTTCTAAATTTTTAAACATTTTAAAATTAATTCATTAAAAATTGAATACAAATTTCAAATTTTAAATTAAAAATTCCGCGCTGCACGCGGTCAAGTTTCCTGGAAGAAGACCAGGTTGATAGGCTTCAGGTGTAAGTTCCGCAAGGGATTGAGCCAAGAAGTACTAATAAACTTAAAACCTTTTTTATTTTTTGAATTAGCAGTTAATAGTTACTTAATTTTTTTGCGGGTTTTAATGTTTCCGTGATTCTAGCGAAGGGGTTACGCCCGTTCCCATTCCGAACACGCCGGCTAAGCCCTTCAGCGCCGATGATACCCCGCCTTGAGTTGGGGAAAGTAGGTCATTGCGGGAACTTTAAAATTTGTAATGCCATTAATGTCATTCTGGAAAATTTTGTAGCGGCAGCGGAAAAATTTATCCGGAATCTATGCGCAATAATATAACCAGCTAACTAAAAAACTTTTACAAATTAATTAACCTAGATTCCGGATATTTTTTCTTTCACTTCGTTATAGAAAAAATTCCGGAATGACAAAATGAGAATAAATCGCCGTATCAAATCGGGCGGTTTTTTTGTTTGATTTTTTGGTGTATAATGAAAATATGAAAACCCCTAGAAATGTTAAGCGCGCGGTTATTATTGCCATTTATTTGTCTTTGCTTTTTTTGATAGGCTGGGCTGTTTATAGCGCTTTAAAATCAAACCCCACCTGTTTTGACGGGAAGCAAAATCAGGGTGAGGAAAAAATAGATTGCGGAGGCCCTTGCCAGCCATGCGCGGAAGAAATTAATGCTCAAGATTTAAAAATTATAGAAAAAGCTTTTGTTTATGGCGGGCCTCAAAGATATGACGCAATGGCGAAAATTTCCAATCCCAATGACCAATATGGCATTCCCGAATTTTTCTACAACTTTATTTTAAAAGATAGCGGGGGAAATATTTTGGCCGAGCAAAAAGGGAAAAGTTTTATTCTGCCGTCTGAAACCAAATATTTAATCGGGACTAATCTGGAAACGAAATCAAAGCCGGCTGTTTTAGAAATAGATATTTCTGGTTGCCAATGGGAAACATTTTTCGCTTATAAAAAACCCCAGCTTAATATTTACAACAAGCGCTATAATTTAATTTCTTCACCGGCGGGATTCAGTGAAGCTTTTGGCCTTTTGGTTAACGAAAGCGAATTTGATTTTAATGTAATCAAAGTCAATGTTATTTTAAGGGATTCTTCCGGCAGTCCGTTATCTTTTAATTCTACGGAAATGAGAACCGTCACTTCCCGTGAAGAGAGGGATTTCAGGCTAATCTGGCCAACCGGCTTTCCGGGAGAAGTCCAAAGCGTTGAAATGGAAGCGGAAGCTGATGTTTATAATTCCCAGAACTTTATCAAAAGATATCTTAAAGAAGGGAGGTTTCAGGAGTATTAGGCCAGTAACTAGTAATCGGTAACTAGTAACTAGGGAAAAAGTGGCAGAAATATAAATGACAATAAATTTAGAACTAGCTTATGCGTTTAATTTGTTATCCCGGAATAGCATAAGGCAATTCAAAATATGCAATTAAAAAAAATACAAAACGCCGATTTGAATAATAAGCGCGTGTTGTTGCGGGCGGGTTTTAATGTGGAAATAGAAGACGGAGATGTGAAAGAAAAATTTAAAATCGCGGCGGTGAAAAATACGGTGGAATATATTTTATCCCAAGAAAATGTAAAGTTAGCCATAGCAACCCATCTAGGAAGGCCCGAAGACGGGTTTGACAGAAAATTTTCCTTGCGGCAAATCGTTGATGATGTAGAGAAAATTCTGAAAAGAAAAGTTAAATTCGCGGAAGATTGCATTGGCGAAAAAGTAAAACAGGGGCTGGAAAATTTAAATCAAGGCGAGATTTTGCTTTTGGAAAATGTCAGATTTTACAAAGAGGAAGAAGATAATAAAAAAGAATTTAGCGAGAAATTGGCTGAAAATTTTGATGTTTATGTAAATGACGCTTTTGGCGTTTGCCATCGCGACCAAGCTTCGGTGACGGGAGTGGCTGAAGTTCTGCCAAGTTTTGCCGGAATCAGGCTTCAGGAAGAAATAAAAAATTTGAAAAAAGTCAAAAACAATCCGGATCGCCTAGCGGTAGCTGTTATTGGGGGAGCTAAAATAGAAACCAAACTTCCGCTAATTAGAAGTTTTGAAAAAAACTACGATTATGTTTTAACCGGCGGGAAAGTTTCCATAGAAGCGACGGATAAAAATATGAAATTTTCCGACAAGGTTATATTGGCTTTTGACTTTGCTGAAGACAAAAAAGACATTGGAGAAAAAACCATCGCCAAATTCAAAGAAATAATCCTACAAGCCAGAACGGTTGTTTGGAACGGCCCGCTGGGCGAATTTGAGAAACCACCTTTTGATAAGGGAACTAAGGAAATCATAAAAGCCATAATTGAGAGCGGCGCTTTCAGTGTGGCGGGAGGCGGAGAATCGGTCCAAGCGCTGGAAGAAAACGGTTGGCTGGAAAAAATTTCTTTTGTTTCCACGGGCGGGGGAGCTATGCTGGAATATCTAAGCGGCGGCGAAATGCCGGGATTGGAGGTTTTGGAATTGTAGAAGTAATTTTCAATTTACAATTTACAATCAATTTTCCTGCCTCGCCGGCAGGCGGGCAATAAATCAATGATAGAAAGCAGAATTAAAAAAATAATAAATAATGGGGAAAGCCGAAAGGTTGAATTTAAGCTGAAAATAAACAGTGGCTTAGGCAAATCCATCTGCGGTTTTGCCAATACAAATGGCGGAATTGTTTTGATTGGCGTAAATGATGGCGGAAAGATTATCGGCATTAGCAAGAAACACGAAAGAGAAATCGCCAATATGGCGCACACTTGCAAACCGTCCGTTTATCCTAAAATTGAAGCTGTTGAAATTGAAGAAAAAAACATCTTTATCGCAGAAATTAAAAAATCCGACAGTTTGCATTCTTTTAAAAACATCGCTTACAAAAGAATCGCGTCTCATAATAAACCTTTATCTCCTGAAGAAGTTATTGAATTTGCCAAAGACATTGGAAAAATAAAATGGGACGGGCAGGTTTGCGAAGAAGCCGGTTTGGATGATATTGATGAAGAAAAAATCGGATGGTATCTTGAGCAAAGAGAAAACGCGAGAAAAGTATCTAAAAAAGTTAAAATTTCCACCAACAAATTATTACAGAACATAAAAGCGTTGAAGAATAGCAAGCCGACTAACGCCGGAATTTTGTTTTTCGGAAAATACCCTCAAAAGTTTTTCCCCAACGCGAGATTAAGAATTGTCAGATTTAAAGGAAATGAAATAATTAATCCGACATTAGATACCGCAAATTGTGAAGGAACAGTTTGGGAGATGATAGAAACAGCCGAGGATTTCGTAAGAAAAAATATCCGGCTTTTGGGAACAAGAACAGAGAAAAGTTTTAAGCGGGAAGACAAATTTGAGTACCCGATAAAAGCGGTGAGAGAAGCGATAATCAATGCCTTGATTCACAGGAATTATTTTGAAACAGGAGATGTGAGAGTGTTTATTTTTGACAACAGGATAGAAATAATAAGTCCCGGAACATTTCCAAAGGGAGTTTCGCCTAAAAATCCCAAACATAAGCCAGTCAATGAAATTCTTTGTCAGTTAACCTATGATATCGGTTTTATTGAAAAGTATGGTTCCGGCATTAAAATGATGGAAAATTTAAGCAAGGAATGGGGAAATAAGGAGCCATATTATGATTTGCATCCCATTGAGTCTAAAATTATTTTTGAATCTCAAATTAAAGAATCAACTTATATTAAAGAGGATATTTTGAAAGAATTAAATGAAAGGCAGAAGAAGGCGATTGAATATCTTAAAGAAAAGGGTAAAATAACTAATGAGGAATATCAGAAAATAAATAACACAACCAGAATAACAGCGTTTAGAGATTTAAAGCATTTGGCTGATAAAAGAATCATTGAAATGGTTGGTAAAACAGGGAAATATACTTACTATATTGCATGGAAGCGTTAATGAAGCGTTAATGAAGCGTTAATGAAGCGTTAATGAAGCGTTAAAAAATATGGAAAATAAAAAAACAGGATTAATTCCGCCGCATGGCGGGTATAAGAAGTAATGATCAATTTACAATTTACAATTTACAATTTGAATTTCACCCTGTTAAATAATCGCAAAGCGAATTTAACGGGGTGAATAAATAAATTCCTTAATTTTAATTGAAAATTAAATCATTTAAACTTCATTTCAAATTTCAAACTTTAAACTTTAAATTTCAAAATTAATCTTATGGAATATAATCTTGAAGAGAGAACGGCTAAATTCAGTGAGAACATTATTGATTTGCTAAAAAGCATAAGACTAAACTCAATCAACAAATCAATAGTAAATCAATTGGTAAGATCCGCCACAAGCGTAGGGGCCAATTACTGCGAGGCTAACGGAGCCAGTTCCAAAAAAGATTTTAAAAACAAAATCCACATCTGCAAAAAAGAAATAAAAGAAACTAAATACTGGCTGCGGTTATTGGTAAAAACCAATAATGAAAAGAAAAAAGAAATCAGAGAACTTCGGAAAGAAGCTCAAGAGCTAACACTCATTTTCTCAAAGATAATAATTACTATGAATAAGAAGTGAATAGAAGTAAATTTGAAATTTAAAATTTACAATTTGAATTGAATTTGAAATAACAAATTTAGAATTAAAAAATTTAATCATTAATTTAAAATTTCAAATTTATTCATTCATTTCAAATTTCAAACTTTAAATTTCAAATTAATCCATCCTATGAGAATTCTAAAACTTACAATATATCTTCTTCCCATGATATTAGCTCTGTTTATTGCCAATCAGGCTTTCGCCGCCACTGAATTCATCTCCGTCGTTGACACCGACGGAACCTCCGGAGATTACAGCTCTCTTTCTTTATGGGAGCAGTATAATCAAGTAGATCTTACCGCCACCACCACTTTAGTTTTCTCCCATGGAGGAATAACCGGAACTATAGCGGATGGATCAAGTGTCACCGGAGCCACCAGCGGAGCCACCGGAACAATAACCCACGCCACCGATACCCAAATTCTTATTTACGGAATTTCCGGAACTTTCCAATCGGGAGAACAGGTTTATGAAACTTTAGACACTAATTATGTAGTTATATCCGACGCCGGAGATTCGGCTATTGCCGTAGCTTCCTGCCAAGCCACTGGCGGAGCGGCCGATACCACCGCTGTCACCATAGACGGCTGGACAACTTCAGATACGAATTATATTAAGATTTATACCACGCAGGCGAATAGGCACGATGGGGTGTGGGATGATACGAAGTATAGGCTCTATGGAACCAGTGGTACTATTGTTAATATCAATGAATCTCATACGATATTTGAAGGCATACAAGTGCACCAGAACAATGCTGGCGGTGATGCTGCTGCAATAGGAATAGAAACTGTTGTAACTGGGGTTCTGATTGATTCTTGTATAATTAGAGGTTATGGATGGTCTGACTACGGGACTAATGATGGCATTAAGTTAGGTCCTAATTCAGATGGGTCTTCAATAACAATTAGAAATAGTATCATTTATGACCAGAGAGATAAAGGGATAAATGGTGGCTATTCCGAAAATACTACTTTAAATGTATATAATTGTACTATTCGTGGGCCGAATTGTGATCCACGCGTTGCAATTGGGATAAAAAGAGTAAAAAGTAATCAGACTCTAATAGTGAAAAACTGTGCGGTTTTTAATTGGGATGACGATTTTGCTGACTTAGCGGACGGAGCAGTTGATTACTGCGCCTCCGACGACGGAGACGGCGACCACTCAGTTGACTGGAATAATGGTGCTACTGACTGGGCGAATGTCTTCACAGATTACGCCAACGGAGATTTTCATTTAAATAATTTTACAGGATCAGGAACTATAATTGACCAAGGAACGGATTTATCAGGTGAAGGGTTTTCCGACGACATTGACGGCCAAACCCGAGACCAGAACGGCAATGGCTGGGACATTGGGGCTGACGAGGCGGCGGAAAAGATTTATCGTTCCGTCGGGCCTTCTGCTAGTTCGGCTTTGGAGATGGGGACGCCAGGCGGATTCGGTGCGATTAATGAAATGAGTATTAGCGGGACGGCGGCTACTTTCGATCTTGCCTTAGGCAACGATGTAGGCGTAGGAGATGTTATCCAATATGATTCAAATAATAATGGAACTATAGACTCGGTTTGCTTTATCCACGGAAGGACAGATTCTACCCATTATACGATAAAAAATTCCACGGGAGGAACTCCAACGGCCACATCGGCGGCTGACAATGACTGGTCTATTTACAGAGCTTATACTTCTTTGTATAACGCTGAATCGGGAAATGAAAATGATTCTTTGGACGATGCCGTGGAAAGTTTTGAATCTTGGTCGGGAGGAAAAGACATAGAAGCTTCCAACGAACAATGGAACATCGCTTGTTACGCCAACGGAACCACGGCTGATACCACCGCTGTCACCATATACGGCTGGACCACCGGAGAAAATAACTATATTAAAGTTTATGCTCCTACGGAGACTACGGAAGTGGGAACAAGCCAAAGGCATAGCGGGAAGTGGGATACGAGTGCTTATCGGCTTAGCGTTGAAGCAACAAATCCCGTTTTGTATATCCGAGAGCCTTATACTAAGGTAGAAGGTCTTCAATTAGAGTTGTTATCCGGAGCTACTAAGTCTACAATTGAGATTTGGGATGCTCCTGCCGGCGATTACTATGTGTCACACTGCATTTGTAGAGGTAATGGCTATGGTAATGGTTATGAATCTGGCATAACATGCAACATTGCTTCCCCAGGAGGAAATGGTTACATTTGGAATAATATTATATATGATTTTACTGGAAATCATGATAGAGGAATTGGGTTAAGAGGATACGGAAGTCGTTATGTTTACAACAATACTGTTGTTAATTGTGGAGGTCAGGGCGGTATAGTTCATATAGGTGATAGTCCAACAATTGTTGTAAGGAATAATATTACCCAAGATTGTAATGATGGTTTCTATGGAACCTTTGACGCTTCCTCCAATTTCAACATCTCCGATGTTTCTGCCGATGACGCTCCCAATGCCACTTTTACGGATGACTATGTGACAGTGGATTTCGCCGACTCCGCCAATGATGATTTCCACCTCGCTTCCACCGACACAGCCGCCAAAGATGCTGGAACGGATTTATCCGGCGATAGTGATTTAAGTTTCTCCGACGACATAGACGGGGACACTCGCCCCAGCCCCTATTGGGACATCGGCGCGGATGAATATCCGGCGAAACAAAAGGCGAAGTTTAAAGGGGATTTTAGGTTTAAGGGGGAGGTTAAAATCAAATGATCAATACTCAATATTCAATAACCATTCAATATCCAATACTCAATATTTATGAATAATTTTGACCTTGAAGAAAGAACGGCTAAATTTGCTGAAGAAATTATAGATTTATGCAAGAAAAGAAATTAAAGAGACCAAGCATTGGTTAAGATTGTTGGTCAAAGCGCATAGTGAACATAAAGAAAAAGTCAGAATTTTATGGAAAGAAGCGCGCGAGCTGCTGTTAATTTTTTCAAAGTCCGTAAGAACGAGCAGTGGGAAATGAGTTCAAATATCCAATGTTCAATATCCAATATACATTTAATGTTCAATAAATTCGCTAAATTAATTTTCATAAAAAATGAATAAACAAGAACTAAAATTTATTCTGCAAAGCGGAGAAGGATTGAAAGTGGAATTCAAGGAATCTTTTGATAAATCCATTTCTAAGGAAATAATCGCTTTCGCCAATTCCAGCGGCGGCAGAATATTTTTGGGCATAAGCGATGACGGAAAAATAAAAGGCGCAAACCCCGTTAGAGAACTTCATCTTTCTACCTCATTAGATAAAAAGTATCTAGTAGGGCGGGCAAGATTCTCTAACGGGGTAAACCCTACCAATAAATTAAAATCCCAGATTCAAGATATTGCCAAAAATTGCGATCCGGCAATTAAAATTAAGCTAAAAGAATTCAAAAATATCTTGATCATTGAAATTAAAGAAGGCGCTGACAAGCCGTATAAATGCTCCTCCGGATTTTATTTGAGGCAAGGAGCGAATTCGCAAAAGATGAGCTGAGATGAAATTTTGGATTTCGCGATTGGCGAAGGCAAGATAAGATTTGACGAACAGATAAATAATGAATTTGATTTTAAAAAAGATTTTGACGAAAATAAGTTAGACAATTATTTGAGTTTGGCAAAGATTTCAAAAATAATCTCAAATGAAAAAATGTTTGCAGAATTGAATATTGATATTTATTGCAAAAAATCCAAGAATATCTAAACAGAAATTAGCAAATAAGATTGGAATAAGCACAACT
>JAGGSN010000076.1 GCA_021159005.1 Candidatus Zixiibacteriota bacterium
CGGGGGAATGACATAAATGGATAATCATCGAATCAAAGTCGACTTCTGAAATCTAATCCGGAAATATCTATGAAGCAAAAAACAGAACACGGGTGTTTATAAAGATATTATAGCGGCTTATTGTTTTATATGTTATGGCTTAAGCAAGCTTCATTTCTTGTGTATTAATTGGAGAATTCTATTGAAAAGGCCGGACAGTAGTGATGTTTTATGTTGTGTCAGTTCGCAGTCCGCCTAAGGCGGATGAACTATCACCTTTTACTTGCAAAGAAAATCGGCAGGTCACGTTTCGCTACGACCTGCCTAAACAATTGAGATGATTATTTTAAAGAAATTATATCGACATAACAAAAATATTATTTGTTATAAAAATAAATGATGCTATATTTATCAATACGATATAAGCAGTTGATTTGTTCATCTATTTAAAGATGAACTCTTAATTGATAGGAAATTATAAAATGAATTGCCGATTTATTAAAGTATTAACTAAATCATTGATAATATTATGCTGGTTGTTTCCTCAAGCTGTTCTAAGTCAGGCTCCTGATACTTTATGGATGCGATTGATAGGCGGACCTAATGTTGATGCCGCATATTCAGCTGTTCAGACATCGGATGGCGGACATGTAATAGTCGGTTATACCTATGCTCACCCAGACAGCAATAGCGAATTATATGTTGTAAGAACCGATTCTTACGGAGTAGTTGATTGGGAGAAAATTTACGGCGGGTCTGGCGATAATTGGGCTAACTCGGTTGATGAGACCTCGGATGGCGGCTATATTATCGCAGGCGGGACGACATCTTCCGGCGGGGAGGACAGCGATATTTATCTGCTTAAAATTGACACGGCTGGCAGAATTATCTGGGAAAGCACAATCGGCGGCGAATTCGACGAGGACGCCCTTAGCGTATGTCAAACATCGGATGGCGGCTATATAATGACCGGTTGGACAAACTCCTTCGGGGCGGGCGAGGATGATGTTTATATAGTTAAAACCGATTCTGAGGGCGACACTCTCTGGACTAAAACATTTGGCTATATCTTTTGCGATAAAGCGATGTCGATTATTGAGACAACTGACGGCTGTTATGCCGCGATAGGCGGAACCGGCTACTGGGGTTATTATCCCACTAATGCCTACCTGATAAAACTTGATGCCGATGGCGACTCGCTTTGGACTCGAACCTATGGCGGCTCTTGGTCGGATGCGGGCGGTGCCATAATTGAAGCTTCCGACGGCGGCTATATTTTTCTTGGCTGGACTCTTTCATTTAATGTTGAGGGACATGATTTTTACTTAGTGAAAGTTGATTCAAGCGGCGAACAGGAATTTTACAGAACTTACGGCGGTAATGAAATGGATGTTGGCCGCTCGATTTCGCTAACCTCCGATGGCGGTTATCTTCTGACCGGCTACACATACTCATTCGGCGGTTGGATGGACATTTATGTTATAAGGACAGACAGCTTAGGCGATACACTCTGGACCGACGTTATAGGCGGCGCGGGATATGACCAAGGCTGTTTTGGCTATCAGTGTTATGACGGCGGCTATATTGTCGGCGGCAGCACGCAATCATTCAATGCCAGAGAGTGCGATATTTTGCTGGCTAAGTATGCTTCCGATCAAACCGCTATCGATAGAGATATCGAGTTTATTGCTGCCAATGAGTATTCGCTCTACCAGAACTATCCGAATCCTTTTAATGAGACTACGACGATTTCATTTTCGATTAATACTAACCGGCATGTATCGCTTAAGGTTTATGATTTGCTCGGCCGCGAGGCTGCCAGCCTTTTTGATGAGGACCTTCCTGCGGGGTTGTACAAAACGTCGGTGAATGCCTCCGCTCTTGCCAGCGGTATTTATATTTATAGCCTGCAGATTGATGATTATAGAGAATCGAAGATGATGACTCTGCTTAAATAGCGGTTTTGTTTAGATAGGCAGCGAGGAAACACAAAAAGTACTGGCGGCGTAGAGTCTTATTAATTAAAGAGTAAATTATTGCCAGAGCAAATCGGCTAAGCCTGATGTTCTTTTAGTTCGATGTGAGACGCCGGCGCGAAATATGCTTTCGGGAGACCAGACCACAGCCTTCTTTTTCGATCGTGTTATCGCAGTATAAAGCAATTCTCTGGCAACCACCGGAGATTCCTTATCCGGCAGGATTAACAGAACCTCATCGAATTCCGAACCTTGGCTTTTGTGGACTGTCATCGCGTAAACTGTCTCATGCTGAGGCAGCCGGATTGGGGAAATATTCCGTAATTTGCCGGTCTCATCCAAGAAGAAAGCGCGGCGTTCATTGTTTTTTTCTCTATCAGGAAGAATAATTCCGATATCGCCGTTGAATAATTTTAAGGCATAATCATTTTTAGCAACCATCACCGGACGGCCTATATACCATTCCGAATCCGGCTTAATAAGTTTTTTGGCGGTTAGTATTTTCTCGATATATCGGTTTAGGGAATTTATTCCATAGGGTCCTTTCCTAATAGCACATAATACCCTGAACCGATTGAACAACGCCAACGCTTTTATCGGCTCCTGTTCTTTAAGGTAATCTTTATATCCTCGCAAGGCAGCGCTTTCTATAGCCGCTAAAATATCATCCGGATGCGGCAAACCCAACAGTTCAATATCATCATATCGTTCATTCTCGATGGTATCAATGGCGCTGTCGGCGTCGCCATAATTAATGTATTGGCTGACAATGCCGATTCCGCTGTCTGAACCAAATCGGTAATTTTTTTGCAGGCAGATAAGACAATCTGAAATAGCGGGCGTATTCTTATTAGATGGAGTTATCTTAATTTTATCTCCAGTAACATTTTCATACATTCGATAGAAATTTTTAGAATGCTCAAAGGAATCGCTTTTGCCGCAGATATCGCCAAACACCGAGCCGGCCTCGACCGATGCCAGTTGGTCTTTATCGCCAAGTATAATCAATCGAGCCGTTGAAGGAATGGCGTCAACAAGTTTGGACATCAAAGCTAAATCAACCATCGAGGCTTCATCGATTATTACGGCGTCATAGGGAAGCTGGTTATGCTCGTTATATCGGAAATAGGGCGAGTTGGGAATAGCGCCAAGAAGCCGATGAACAGTCGAGGTTTTTGCCGGCAGCAGTTTTTTTATTGTATCAGAACATTTCAATAATTGCATTATCTCAATAATTGATTCCTGCATGCGGGCGCAGGCTTTGCCGGTTGGCGCAGTAAGGGCGATTCTGGCGGTATTATCCTGTTCCAGCAAAAGCGACATGATTCCCACTACGGTCGAGGTTTTTCCGGTTCCCGGACCGCCGGTTATCACGCATAGCTTTTTCATAACCGCTGTTAATGAGGCGGCTTTTTGCCAGTTAATTATATCTTTATCGGTCTGTGGAAAGAGGCGGTTTAAGCCATCTTGTAAAAGCTGAATATTTGTATTGGCATTTGTTTCCTCCGCGCGCCTTTCTAAGGCTAAGGCAAATTTCGTTTCATAGTTGTGATAACGATAAAGATATAAGCGCGCTTTATTATCGAGGATAAGCGGCTTAAAATCACCTGGTTTGCCAACGACGGGACTGCTTTTTAATTCGGCAAGCCATTCAGGCAAGCCGGGACAGATAATCGGTTCCGGCAGGTTGCCCTGATTGGCGATATGTTTGCCTGCCGCCATAGTTAAGTCGAGGCAGATATGCTTGTTTTGCGTATGGCTGCTAATCATAGCCGCCGCCAGAGCAACACTCGGATGACCGCCGCCTGAGAGTTCGGAAATAAACTTAGCGAAATGGATATCAATTTCCGAAAACAAGCCGCTTGTCTTAATTTTATTTATCTGCTCGATACTCATCTGCTTTAATGATTGCCTTTGACAAACAAACTGTCGGACAGTTCGCTTATTAAATCCTCCGACGGCAAGTCATAGAAGATGCCGCTGCCTGAGGATTCGTTAATGCCTCTTATGAAAAGATAATATACTCCGCCGAAATGCTTTTTATAGTTATAATCAGGTACCCGCAAGGAAAGATATTTATTCAACGCAATTGCATAAATATGATACTGCAATAGATAATAATGGTTATTCATAGCCTGCATAAGTTTATCTTGATTGTAATCATCTATGCTGCTGCCAAGGTGATTTGATTTCCAGTCAACTAAGTAATAGCGGTTATTATAAACAAACACAAGGTCTATAAAGCCTTTCATGAAACCCTTAACCGGAGAAAACCGCAGTTTATCGATTGCGCTGGGGAAATCGCTATGATGTCGCCGGATATTATGTTTTGCGAAAATCCTTGGCAGAGTATCGATAGAGATTAGCTTCAAGGGGAAATAGAATTCCAGCTCGTTCAATCGGTCGCTATTGTTAATCTGCGAAAGGTTGAAAGTATTATTTTCGGAACCCAGCGGCGCTGAGATTACTCTATTAATCATTCTATAAATAGTATCATTCCATGACTTTTCAAAACCATATTTATCAAGTTTGTTTTGTATCAGTTCTTTCAAAACATCAGGATTATGGCTGGCGAAATCATATTGCTCGAATATCTCATGAATAAATGTGCCCGCCTTAGCTCCTTTGGGGAAAGCGAAAATATCCGATCGGTCTTTATCAATTACAATATCCGCATCCCGGTTGAATTGCCGGGTCAATGAATCATGGTCGGGCAGTTCCGATATCCTTGGCGAACCCGAAACAAGATATGAGAAGCTGGCTATCCTCCAATTTTGGGCAATCGTGCCGGAAAACTTTCGGCAGGTCAAACTATCTAATCCTTTCGAGGGGCTAATATATTTTTCAGGCGGAGATTTCGGCATAGCCTTTACTGCAATAGTATTGCCCGCATCAGCGCTGATATCCTCCAGCCGGCTGATAATGAATTCATCGTTAATATCGTTATAGCTATTTTTTAATTCAGCGATTAAATCATCAGCATTATTTATCTGCGGGTTTAGAAGGAAATAAGCCATTGCCGAATATTCCGCTTCGTTGAAATTTCCCCAGACTATATAACAGCGGTTTTTAGCTCGCGTAAGCGCCACATACAAAAGCCGAAGATTCTCAGCCAGTATTTCGGTCTTGGCGATAGCGGCATTTATCTCCGAATCAGAAGAACCGAGATCAAGAGTTTGATTGTAGTTATTCTTCGCATCATGAAAGATAAATTCCTTCATTTTAGCATTTTTAAAATCGCTCCAGGTAAATGGACAGAATACTACCGGATATTCTAAGCCTTTGCTTTTATGAGTGGTAGCAATCTTAACGGCGTTATCATCGCTTTCCAAGCGAATCTGGTGCTCATCAAGTGATTTTCTGCCGGGACCTATTTGTTCGGAAAACCATTTTGCCAGTCCGTTCATGCCTGCCTTTTTTTCAAACGACCATCTGTTTAGTATTTCAGCCAGATGTAAAAGATTAGTCAAGCGCCGTTCGCCATCGGGGAAAACCAGCAAGCGGCTGCGAATATTTTCATTGTCGATGAGTTCCCCTATCATTCTGAAAAATCCATATCTGTTCCACCGCTCGTGATATTCTCGAAATCTGATTAGCCGTGATTCCCAGTCCGAATCATCTTTTGATAAATCATACAGCCGCTCTCCGCTTAACCCCATCATGTCGGTTGACAGAGCTGTTCTTAACAGCCTTTCGTTGCTGGGCTGAACTACTGCATTAATAACCCTTTCCAATTCGATGGCTTCAAAGGAGTCAAATATATTTGCCTCGGTGTAGAGAACGTTCGGGATGTTCGCCTCGTTTAAGGCATCGCTGACAATCAAAGCCTCTCTATTTGTTCGAACAAGCACTGCAATATCGCTGGCTTTAAGCGGTTTGTTGTCTATGGCAACGCTATTTTCCGCCGCTAAACTCAGAAGCCTTGAGATTTCACCGGCGATAGCTCGGGAGATGAGTTTTTGCGCCTGCGGTTTTAATATATTAGAATGTTTTCTATTTGCTGTTGTATCTAAGGATTCCTTTTTGATATACCATAGCTGTAATGGCGGTTCGGATTTGCCGCTTATCTTTAGTTCTTCCTGTTTTTCCTTAACTGCCGCTGATGCCGGGTTGAAAGAGATTTCCGAGTATAAGAAAGGATTATCGATATTGGAAAAGACTGCATTAGCCGCTTTAATCAAATCAGGCTCGGCGCGCCAGTTATTCAATAAAGTATATTTTGTGTCGGCATCTTTCACCGCTTGCAGGTAGGCGAATATATCAGCGCCGCGAAAGCCGTATATAGCCTGCTTGGGGTCGCCGATAAGAAACAGGATATTATTATCGGCGCCGAACACATTACTAAAAATATAATACTGGATTGGGTCGGTATCCTGAAACTCATCGATTAAGGCGGCTTTATATTTTTTACGTATCGCTTTTGAAAGTCGGCCGCCCTCATTGCCCTGCAAAGCATTATAAAGCTTAGTTAGAAGGTCATCATAATGCTGGATGTTTTGCTTTTTTTTGCGTAAGGCAAGCTCTCTATTCAAATAATCAAATAATTTTATTTTAAGGGCGATTAGCTTTTTATTATATGCTTCTTGTAGTTTATTATTAGCATTCAGCAAATCATCGCATAATTGGAAAAATGGTTGATTTGGAGGGTTACAATTTTTCTTTAATGAATCATTAATATTAGTGATAGTGAATTTATCAAATTTATCAAATAGGGATTTAGTCCCATTAGAGTTTAAATAATCATCTAATTGAACTAACCACTTTTTAACCCATTCTTCCCGATAGTTTTTTAGTATATTTTTGTCATTTAAAAATGATTCGATGTCGCCTCTATTTGATTTCCATTCCTGTAATACTCCTGAGAAAGCGTTACGGAAATCTTTTTCCAATCGTTCGGTATCAATAAATTCAGCTTTGGGGATAATTGTAAGAGTTGGCTTGTCAATATACCTGCCTATCCGATACAGCAGCTTATCAGGTTCGAAGCCATCCTTTTTCGCATAATTGACAAACAAACCGGAAGCGCTATAAAAATGTTCTCGCCAGAAATCATCAATTACTTCCTGCTTAAGTTCGTTCTGGTCGCCTGCTAATTCCGTATCGAAAGGACAGCTGCACTCGAAAGCGTTTTCATGAAGAATCCTCTGGCAAAAACCATGAATAGTGAAAATAGCCGCCTCATCAAAATTGCGAAGCGCGCTTTCAAGCTGTTTGACAGCCTTCGGGCGGTCGACACATTTTTGGGCTATAGCTTTAAGCGTTGGGTCGCTGCCGCTGTCGCTGTCCGCATTGAATGCCTTAATAGCATCCTTAATCTTCTCCCGAATCCGGCCGCGTAGTTCCTCGGCGGCGGCTTTAGTGAATGTTACTGCCAGAATCTCGTTTACAGACAAATTCTGCTCAAGGATAAGCCTTATGAACAGCCCGGAAATGGCGTAGGTTTTGCCTGTGCCTGCGCTTGCCTCGATAAGATTTGCGCCTCTTAAGGGAACGTTTATTAAATCAAATTCCCGCATCTAATGTTTAACCTTATCCTGGTGGTCTAATAATGGCTGATATATTGCCAAGGCGGTTTCCATGAACTCGTCATCAAACGGCGCCTCTGTACCAAAGCATCTCCGGAAATATAAATCCTCACTCTCGCCTTTATGATACTCACTATTTTCCCATGCCTTTTGGGCGTTGGTTATTGAAATGCCGTCTGATTCTCCTTTACTGAGTTTTTCAGCACAGCTAAATGATGACTCCGGGAAAAAGACTGCCGGTTTGACTAAGCCATTCCAATAAATATTCAGAAGCTTTCGAAGATGCGACTCGGCATCAGCCGCGGGTTTATATTTAAAGCCAATATCGCTGCCTATGTAAATACTTTCGCAAGGATAATTTTCAAGACTTAGATGGTTAAGCAAAAGATGATAAATCCAGATTCTTAATCTATCCTTAGCCTTAACCTTTGCCGCCCGGTATTGAATTAAACTATCCGGATAAATATCATCAATCCGGCCGGCAATGTTGAAGCCGTCAATATCGATATCTACATCTATCGGGTCAAGTTTATCCTTATGCGGATACCTGTCGAGTTTGTTAACAATAGATAGAACATCAGCTGTTAGTTCATTGTATGAACATTCACCGGGAACACCATGAGGGAGAGCACCTCTTGCTTTAACAACTTTGAATGTGTTTGAGAGATTTTCACCGGCAAGCTGCTTCTTTAGAAGCTCGGTTTTAATATTATATTTATCCAGATAATTAATTGATATGGGTTCCCTCTCCTCCAAAATTGCCCCGCTTTGTTCGAGTTTTATCCCCAGGCGTTTTTGAAGTATAAATCGTGAGGGATTATTAAAAAAGCCGCAAAGCTGGTCAATCTTTATTGTTCTGAATTCATCATCCGGTTCGGGCAAACCGTTTGAGATAAAAAAATCAGGCGTCTGACGACTACCGGTGAGCATCCGGCTTGCCTGACAGTTTTCATCCGAATAGCAAAACAGTTTTCCCTCACCGCGAAAATACTCAGGGTTGAAAGCCTGCAGGCGATGTTTCGTCAATATATGCTCAAGGATATTTCTGTTTGGCAGCTCGCAATTATTCTCGATATAGTCCTGCAGTTCGCTAACTACTACCGAGGGCGGTATTACGCTGTTGTCCTCTATGCTTTGCCCTATATAGCTTAAATAAAGGTTTTGCCTTGCCGAAAGAATTGCCTCCAAGAATAAATAGCGGTCATCATTTCTTTTTGACCTGTCGCCGGGCTGAGGATTTTGGGTAATAAGATCAAAACTTATAGGTTTTACCTGTCTGGGAAAAGCATCGCTATTTAAGCCGACAATGCATATTACCTTAAATGGAATGCTTCGCATCGGCAGAATAGCGCAGAATGTAACCGAACCGGCAATGAAGCCAAAAGCCGAGCTTTCCTTTTCCAGTTCGCTTTTAAGATATGACTTAATGATGTCTAAGCTGATTTTATTATCATAACCCGACACCTTTTCGAATTCGATTAACTCATTCAGCGTTTGACGGATTACCTGCATTTCGCGTTCATTGTCATCATCTGTTAAGATAAATTTATCAATAAGCAGATTAAGGATTTTTGCCCAGCCGCTCAGGGTCTTGGGTTTTTCAAGCGAGCCGATATATGAAAAGAGCTGATTTGTAAATTCGATAAATTTCCCCAATGCGGATGTTTTATTGCCCTCAATTTCATCATAAGGAAGAATATCATTAAACATACGCACATCATTGCCCGTCATAGCATAACCCAGCAGAAGCCTTTCAATACCTGCCTGCCAGGTATTTTCGGGATAGGCTGATGGTCCGAATCGTTTACGGTCATGCTCATCGATTCCCCAGCATATTCGGGTATGCTTAACCCAGTGATGGATGTATTCGATATCTTCCATATCAAGCTCGAACTTACGATATACATAAGGCGAATCAAGCAGATCGAGAACCTTGGCCGCGCCATACCTGCCGCCGGTAAGTTCAAGAATCGCCAGGAACGTATCGATTACAGGATTTTCCTTATCGAAGCTTCGGTCGGCAATACTGAAAGGGATTTTCTTATGAGCGCTTGATGATTTGCCGAATACGGTTTGAATGAAAGGCGCATATAATTCAATATCAGGAGTCATAACAAGTATATCCGTGGGGGTTAGATTGCTGTCAGCCTCGAACATTGCCAGAAGGTTGTCATAAAGGACCTCGATTTCCCGCATTGGGCTGTGACAGGAATGAATCTGAATCGAGCAATCATTTTCGGGTATCATGGTTTTATCTGATTTATCACATCCTCGAAGGTTTAGTATATCCGATTGAATTGCGGTTAGCATGTTGTTCCTGCCGGTATCGATAAAGTGCTTATATTCTTCAAGGTCAAAATCGTTTACTAACGAAAAGAACTCCCGGCCTAAAGCTCCCATCGAGGCTAATAACGAATTGCCCTCCTCAAGATGTAAATCATCAGCTTTGAGCGTCTGCTTTTTCTTTGTGATTCTATCGATTTCCCGGTCGGATACAATATCAGCCCAGTATTCACGGCAGGGATTCATTAAAAACATGTTTACCTCGATGAGAGCGGATAATTCGGCGAATATTTCCATATAAAATGGCGGCAAGGCGGATATGCCAAAAACAGAAATCCTTTTTGGCAGATTTTTAATTTCATGAGATTTTCCTCGTGCTGCTTTTAAAAACAACTCTCGGAAGGCTGCCTGATGTGATATCTCTTTATCGCCAACAATATTCCGCCATAGTATAGCCTGCCAGTGGTTAGTGTTTGGCTTAGCCCAGCCGAGAATCATTTGCGGTCGAAAAATCAAATATTGGTCGAATGTATCGGCTATGCGGTTAGAAAGCTGAAATAACTTCAAACCATCATCGTCATCATCGAGATATGATTTCAAGCTTTTAAATTCCGGTAAATCCAAAAGTTCCGGAAGACATTTCATGATTTTCCAGGTCATGAAATTAGAAGTAAAGGGTTTTTCATCGGGGATATCCTCGATAAACTCTTGAAAGACTACGTTTACAAAAGCTCTTGGAAAAGGAAACCGGCAATTAGAAAATATACCGAGTTTTCGGGCAAGCTCTAACGATACCCAGCGCTGCATGCCTTTGCTCTGGACAACAATGGTTTCTTCAGCCATAGGCGAGTCGAGCGGATTGGAGGCAATCATCTCGCCAAGTTTATCGACGAGAATTTCAAGCTGATTGCTTAGATTGAGCTTTAAACCGGGCATAGAATTCCCTCATTCGCAACTTATTGAAGCGGTTATAGATTTGCCGTGATTGCAATTTCCTCAGGGCAGCGGTATTTCCGGCAAATCATATAATATTATGCCGCTTCTTACGAATATACTCCGCCGGGATAAATCTTTCAATGAAAAACGTTATGAAATTTTGGTTTAGATGCAGGCTAACTGTCTATTTAGATCTATACTAAATTGCTCAAACATCTTAAATATTGCTTGTAAACTCATAATTTATATCCTAACTTAAATCATAGGATGCTGAAATCAATATTTAATTTTAAAGGAGGTAAGAATTGGATTTTGAAAGCGATAGCGTTGAGGATTATCTGAAGCGTATTCCTCGACAGAAAATGAGGAAACCTATCCTTCTGGCGATAGGGGCAATTATAGTTATTGCCTTGCTCGCATCAACTTTTTATTCGGTGGGCACCGAATCGGTAGGATTAATTCAGCAGTTCGGCAAGTATAACAGAACAACGAAGCCCGGCTTGCATATGAAACTGCCGTTCGGTATCGAGAAAGTAACAAAAGTGCCGGTAACCCGAATACTAAGCCAGGAATTTGGTTTTAGAACCGCCAAACCCGGGGTTAGAACAGTCCGCAGCGGGCGTTCATTATTGAACGAATCTCTTATGTTAACCGGCGATCTTAATGTTGTCGTGGTTGATTGGATCGTCCAGTATAAGATAAAAGACCCGAAAGCGTATCTCTTTAATGTGCATCATGTTGAGGAAACTATTCGGGATATTTCAGAAGCTGCCATGCGTCAGATTGTTGGAGATAGAAGCGTGGACGGCGTCTTAACTATTGAACGTATCCAGGTGGGCGAAGATGCCGCTTTGGAGATGCAGAAGATACTGGATAGCTACGAGGCAGGCATTCAGATTGTAACGGTTAAGCTTCAGGATGTAACGCCTCCGGATGAGGTAAAACCGGCGTTTAACTCTGTAAATGAAGCCAAACAGGAAAAAGAGCAGATGATAAATGAAGCCATGAAGGAATACAATACTATCATCCCTAAAGCCCGCGGCGATGCTGAAAGAACTATCAAGGAAGCGGAGGGATACGCTATTGATAGAGTCAACAAAGCCGAGGGAGATGCCGCCAGATTTCTTTCTTTATGGAAGCAGTACGCTAAAGCTAAGAATGTAACGCGAAAACGAATTTACATGGAGACGATGGCCAAGATACTTCCCAAAATAAAACAGAAATATATTATTGATGAAGACGAGAACGGCATACTCAGGCTTTTACCATTAGGGCAATCTGATTTAACAGGAAAGGGAGGTAAATAATGCCGAACTTTAAATTGATTATCACAGGAGGCCTGATATTATTAGTCCTTATAATTATTTCAGGCGTGTTTTATACGGTAGACCAGCGCGAGCAGGTTGTAATTACCCAATTCGGCAATCCGGTGCGCGTGGTTAAAAAGCCGGGACTGCATATGAAAACTCCGTTAATACAACAGGTAAACTCTTTTGAAAAACGGCTTCTGGAATGGGATGGTCGGGCAACCCAGATTCCTACTAAGGATAAAAAATTCATCTTAGTAGATACTTATGCAAGATGGCGGATTATCGACCCGCTGAAGTTTTATCAATCGGTTGGTGATGAGTATAGAGCGCAGACCAGATTGGATAATGTAATTGATGCGGCGGTTCGCGATTATATAACCGAGAATCTTCTCATTGAAGCGGTAAGAAATTCTAATCAGCCATTAGTGCAATCTGAAGGCGAAGAAATTGAGCGTGAGATACTAAATATTGAAATGGGTAGAGAAAAACTTACCCGCGATATCCTTCTGAAAGCATCTGAGATGACGCCCCAATATGGAATTGAGCTTGTTGATGTCAGGATTAAGCATATTAATTATGTCCAGAGCGTCCGGGAGAAAGTATTTTCAAGAATGATTGCCGAACGCGAACGAATTGCGGAACAATACCGCTCGGAGGGACAGGGCGAACGCTCGAGGATACTCGGAGACAAGGAACTAGACCTCCTTCAGATTACATCAGCAGCATACAAAACAGCGGAAGAAATCAAGGGCAGGGCTGATGGTAAATCGACGAAAATTTACGCCGATGCATATAGAAAGGATACCGAATTCTATGCATTTTTGAAAGCCATGGATACATACCCCCAATCAATTGATGAGGATACCTGGCTGATATTAACAACCGATTCGGATTATTTTCGCTATTTGAAAAGTACGCGATGAGGTTTTTAGCTTTCGTGAATGAGTAAGCTGTCGGGGTGCCCGGCTTAGGCGGATATGCCCTTTTGTTGCCAGGCAGCGCTTGGTAACAAGAGGGGTTTGTTTGATTTAATTGCCAAATACTGTTTGGCAGATAATGGACGTATGCTGCATGCGCATACGTATTATGATTCGATGTTGCGGCTTTTTCATTATATAAAGCTAATCGGGGCAGTATTTCTCGTTGCATATCCTTTGGCGAATTCAAATATTAATGCCGAATCATTGCCCGACTGCCAAGCTCAAATGAGTCCGGCTCTCGATTATAGCGGCTTTGAACATAACTGCAGATTATGGGCTGTCATATCAGACAGTATAACAGACAGCGTAATTTACAATCAGCTTATCGCCTATCCAAGATCGCTGAAAAATCTTTCGATGAATATCAATATTGATGGCTGGGGCATCGCTTATTATCCCTGTTTTGGAGATTCATTATATATTGATAGAGGAGCTATGCGAGCATTTGATGATCCTAATTATGACTTTACGGTTGCTCGCATCGATTCCCTGAAGCCAAATATTATCCTGGCGCATATAAGGAATTGCACTTCCGGCTGCTGCTGTCATGGCTGTGAATCTATTCCTAACCCGCATCCTTTCCGAAGATGTAAAAACAACAGAAATTGGGTATTCGCGCATAACGGTCGTGTCGATGAAGCTTTACTATATGATTTAATTGGCGATGAATACCTTGATGAAAACCCTCTTAACGGTTCCGATATACCCGAGTGCGACCCTGCCGATTCATCGCTGGTAATTGATTCCGAGTTGTATTTTTTATATCTTCTCAAACGCATAGAGAATAATGACTGGAATGCCGCATCCGGAATTATTAATGCGCTAACTGATTTAGTCTATACTACAGCAGGCGGATATTATAATTTTATTTTAAGCGATGGTTATACTATCTGGGCATATCATAAAGGCAACCTATTATACTATTTTTATGATAATGAAAACAATTTCTGCGCCGCTGCTTCAATATATCCCTCCGGCGAACAGGAACAGTGGCAGGAAGTTAGTAATTACGGTTTGGTGGTTTTGACCGCCGATGAAGAGCCGGTATTGATTAACCCGCATTATGTTCCGGGCGATATTAATGGCGATAAAAGATTATTAGGCAGCGATATTACCTATGGCGTGCGTTATTTTAACGGTACCGGAACTCCCCCTCCTGATAGCTGCCATAACGATTCAACCGGTACCTGGCTATATGCGGCTGGCGATGCTAATGGCAATTGCGAATTTATAGGGTCTGATATAATTTATCTCGCAAGATATTTCCTAAGTAATAATCCGCCGCCATGCTGGTGTCCGCAAACGCCGCTTTATAATGAAGCATATTAATCAAGCAATTTATCTTAGATAGATTTTGTCGAGATGCTTGTAAATAAAAATTCGCTTAAACCCGAAATTCCTTTGAGTTTACCTTTTCTTGAATCTGATTTCAAATCATTTGCTCGGCAGTCTTTATAGTTTTCCCATTCCTCATAAGTGATTTTAAACCCGTAATGGGATAGAAACCGGCGTATTTTGGGGATAGTAAATGTATGAGGATGACCTTTATCGATTCGTAATCTCGATACAATTTCATGCAGCGTCGCTCCCCATAATGGGTGAAGATTTACGGTTAGATATAATATTGAATTGGGTTTTAGCAAACGGCTCATCTCTTTCATAACGCCGTCGGCATTTTGAACATGATCGATAACATTTTCAATAATTATAAGGTCGAAATAAGCGTTTTCGAATGGCAAGTTCTCGCCCTTTTCGTTCTTATAGACAACATCCTTGCCGCGAAGTTTAACCAACTCGGGTTTAGAGGCATAGAAATCGCATAACGGATCAATCGCATATTTTTCTGCCGCCCCAAAAAAGGCCGTAATGCCAACTGGCCCGCTGCCTATTTCAAGAACTTTAGCTGTTTTAAACGATGGCGTGTTTTCAGGGATAGCTTTTGCTATTAATTTTAATAAATTATCAGCCCGCCATTTATACCATGATAATTGACCGGAATCCCCTTTGCCAATTTTTTTGGAGGCGGATTCCCAGAAAGATTTTTCATATGATTGAGCTTGATTCCATCGAGATTCTGTTGCCATAACTTATCCTATTTTAATTAATTATATGTTCTCCTAATATCTTCGTCAACTATATTCTACAATTAAGTTATTTAATTATAATTCAGCAAGCCCTAATTACACGGCTTTCATTTAAGCATAATATCATCAATATAAAAACTGAATGTATCGGGAGGGTTGTGAGCAAATAGTAAAACTGCCGCGATTGCTGTCATATCCATTTCACGGTTGACCAAACCCTGCCGGATTTCCTCAATAGAAATATCAATTTGATTAAAACCGGGCAAAACAGTAAATGAATAGTTGAATCTATCTTCCCAGGTCTGATTGTAATGTAAATCATCGATTCGAATATGCAAAGCAATAGGTTTCTCTAATTCAGAATATATGGAAAAGCAGAAAGTGCCGTATGCTGTCCAATCGGGATATGGTTCTTTGATATTTAAGCCGGGATATTCTGCCGGCAGGAAAGTCAGCCTGCCTGCCTGTTCACCTTTAATGTTTTGCCATCCCTCAGGCAGGGCAGTTATTTCTAATTTGGCATCCTGAGGTTCTAAAAACTTATTTTCCAGAATCGATTCAAAGCCGCATATAATTGGAAAATTCCAATTTCTATATAGATATGCGCTCCCCCAGATTGCGGCGGGCAAAATCGAAAAGATAATAAGCATTAACAAGCCTGCGGCTAAAATAATCATAAATTTCTTATTCCTGTCCTTAAATAAACCGGCCATTTTACCATCGCAGATTAAATAAGCGCCAAGAAATATAATTGCTCCGATTATATCGCGAACAACATCCCAGATATCGGCATCACGCGGACCTGATATTTGAAGATATTCGAGCATCACTCCCAACATAATCGTAATGCAAAAGGCAAAAATATAATGCAAATACCGCTTCTGTATTTTCGTCCGCAAAATTATAAATGAAAGATTGAGAATAAGCACAGACATTATTCCAAAAAGCGGTATATGCCCCCAATTATGGATTTCTCTCCAAAAGAAAGTATTCATCGGCAGATTGAATTTTAATAGAATAAGTATAATTGCGGCAATCGCAAAAAATATTAGTATTATTGGCAGGCTTTTTTTCATGGTTGTTTTCGTAGATTTACTCATCAAATAGCGCTTTTTTCGAGCGTTCTTGTTTTAATCTGCTGCGATGTTTTTTCTCATCGAGACGATGTTTGATTGCCGTTTTCGGTATTGTCGTTTTTTTGCGGGGAGGTTTTTCCCTAAGCGCATTACTGAGCAATTCTATAAAACGTTTAATCGCTTCCTCACGGTTAGCGCTCTGGCTTCGATGTTTCTGAGACACAACTCTCAATATCCCTTTGTTATTAATCCGGGTTTTCAGCTTTTTAGAGATAAGTTTCTTTTGATATTCCGATAGACCAGGCGAATTGAAAACATCAAACAGCAAAGCCGCCTTGCTGTTGACTTTGTTAACATTCTGCCCGCCCGGTTTGCCGCATCGGGAAAATATGAAGATTAGTTCATCCTCCGCAAGAGCAATATTTTTTAATATATCTATCATCGCTATTTGTGAATTAACTGATTATAATATCGGAAACAAGTTTAAAATATACCGGGAATTTACCCATTTTTTCAAAGACTAAGGCATCCACTCGCCACAGCTGGTTAGACTGTTGATAAAAGGCTAAATGTCGATGTTTGCCGGAGTTGCTCAACATCTTGCTGCTCTATGGGTCGTGAATCAAGCAGGTTTCACTTGTCGAATATTGTTTAAAGAACTCTATGAAAAAGGCCGGACAGTAGTGTATTGGGAATATTTCAAAAAAAATGCCGCAATAAATAAAATTATTTGCTATAAAGTATTATTAATGTATATTACTATTGAGGAAGAGAGGAGCCGGAAAGAGATTTTATATGTGGCTCGTTTTTTTGTTAGTATTGGTTCTTTCAGCTTACGGCTTCTATGAATATAGTCGTCATAGCAATAATATAAATCAAATATCAAATCGCATTCACATTAATGGTACGCGCGGTAAATCATCGGTAACCCGATTAGTTGGCGGCGGTTTAAAGGGCGGCGGCAAGCAGGTTTTCATAAAAACTACCGGCACCAGCCCCCGTATTATTGATGTTGACGGCAAAGAGTACCCAATTAGACGTGTTGGCTCCGCCAATATTATAGAACAGCTTAAAATTGCTCGACAGGCAGTTGCCGATAAGGCAGAGTATTTTGTTGTCGAGTGCATGGCGCTATTTCCCGGTCTTCAGTATATAACCGAACACCAGATGATTCGATCTCAGGTTGGAGCTATTACCAATATCAGGGAAGACCATCTCGATGTTATGGGACCTCGGATTGAGGATGTCGCTCAGGCGATTTGCAATACTATCCCCCGAAATGGAATGCTGTTTACAACGGAAAACAGATTTATTGAAACCATAAATAAACGCGCCTCGGTTCTTAATACGGAAGTTATTTCGGTAGATCCGGAAACAGTAACGGTGGACGATTTAGCAGGTTTCTCTTATCTTGAACATAAAGACAATGTAGCCTTAGCGCTGGCGATTTGCGAACATTATAATATCGACAGACAATCCGCTCTCAAGGGGATGCATCAAATCAAACCAGACTCCGGAGCTATGCACAAATACTCTATAAATATTCACGGCAAGACAATTGAATTTGTCAACGCTTTTGCCGCCAACGATCCCGATAGCTATCGCGCTATCTGGAAGATGTTTGAATTCCACAAAGGCAATAAGAATCAATTTATAGTTCTTGTAAATTCACGTCAGGATAGAATTCAGCGAGCCGAACAGCTTGGCGAGTTCATAGCCCGAGAGGTGGAAGCGGATTACTTTGTAGTATCCGGAGAATATACATACCCATTGGTGCAAAAAGCCATAAAGAGCGGTTTGTCTCCTGAGATTATTAAAGATATGGGAGGACAATCGGCTGATAAGGTATTTAATTATATATGCGATTTTACTGATAAATCATCACTGGTTGTTGGAATTGGAAATATTGTGGGGCTGGGTGATGAGATAGTGAAGTATTTTATTAATAAAGGGAGGATAGTTGCCTGAATCGACATTAATTATGCAGGCTATCGGCCTGGGACTTGTTCTGAGTTTGATTTTTTCTGAAACTTTGGGGCTGGCTGCCGGCGGTATGGTTGTCCCCGGATATATTGCCTTGATGATTCATCAGCCGCTTCGTATTCTCGGCACTATTGTTGTCTCGCTAATAACATTTTTAACCGTCAGGCTGATGTCTCATCACATGTTTATATATGGGCGCCGCCGCACAGTTATGATAATACTTATTGGCTTCTGTTTCGGCTGGGCATCCAGGGAACTTTTTGTGATGACACCATCAGGCTTGAGTGTCGAGTTTCAAACTATCGGTTACATCATTCCCGGTCTTATTGCCAACTGGATGGAACGTCAGGGGGTTGTCCAAACAATATCCATGATGATTGTTGCCGGCGTGTTAGTGAGGATGCTCTTAATGATATTCACAGGCGGGGAGGTGATATTGTGAGGCAAAAAGTAGGCAAACCTTCGTATGCATTATTAGTATTTCTGACCATATTTTCCCTTTTTCTTTTCTATTTAGCTGAAAAATCTCAAACGCCTCGCAAGGCGGCTTATTACGACCAGAAAATAGCGGCGGCAGAATTAACTAAGCAGGCTCAGGGCGTGATTAAAGATGAGCTGGTTCGGCTTGGCTATGTTATCGATATCCAAAATGACCCGAATATGACTGGTTTGATTGGCCCGCTGTCATCGCTTATCACCACCGACCGCGGTTATATCCGGGATAAGCTGATTTCTACTAATCCCAATAACAGCGCTGTCTTAATTGATTTGTTTCATAGAGCAAAGTTGCAGCCCGGAGACCATATTGCTGTAATGTTTACCGGCTCTTTGCCGGGAATGAACATAGCGGTACTTGCAGCCTGTAAGATAATGGAATTGACGCCGGTGATTATAACCTCTGTCGGTCCCTCATCATGGGGAGCAAACCGGGAGAAGCTTACCTGGCTGGATATGGAAAGCCTGTTTGTGAAAAGCGGGCTATGGCCTTACAAGTCGGTTGCCGCATCATTAGGCGGCGGCAATGACCATGGCCGCGGTATTTCGCCGGAGGGCAGAAACTTGCTTAAAGAGGCGATTAATAGAAATGGCGCAGGACTAATATCATCAATATCAGAAGAACTGCCGTTAGGTTCGCTTGAGGATAACATAGAAGCAAGAATCGAGATTTTCGATATGGAAAAAGGCGATGAGGAATTTAAAGCTGTTGTTAATGTTGGCGGCGGTTTGGCAGCGGTAGGCTCATCACAAAACGGACGTTTAATCCCCCCGGGATACAATGCCAGGCTATATGAAAGGCAATTACCGGCAGTGGGCGCAATAAATATTCTGGCAGACCGCTTGATACCGGTTATCCACCTGCTTCAGATTACTCGTTTTGCCGAGAAATACAAACTGCCGGTCGATATTACAGCCGAGCCAAAAATCGGCGAGGGTCCTGTTTTTGTCCAGGAAAAATATTCTATTATGACAACAATAATCTATACGCTCATACTAATCGTCGTTCTGTGGGCGGCTATTAGAGTTGATTTTAGATATTATATTTATAGAAATAAGCATCTTTTCGTTCGGAAAAACATTGGATGAGGATAACATGAGATTTAAATATTTATACATTGTATTATTTCTTGCACTTTTTATAATTGCTTCGGATATTTCGGCTAAAAATACAATTATGCCGTTTGGACGACCCAAATCCGTTGCCTTTGATAACCATAAAGGTAGAACATACACCTATTACTGCTTGGTAGATGGTCAATCGATGGGGTTTGCGGTCGAGGGACCGGCGAAGATTGATATTAGAAACAGAGCCGGTTTGTCGAACGAGGATATGCGGGCTGAATATCAGGTGCAGGTTTGGGAGGATGAATATTTAGTCGCTGCCGAGAAATTCAGGAGCAAAGCCGTTGATGCTGATATGAAAAATTCAGACCTTTTACCGGCGGCTTATCGCAATATCAGTTTCGATATTCCAGCCGGCGTCCATAACTACCGTCTCTGGCTGGTTTCGGAAAATATTGATACTGTTTTTATCCGGCTGTATAAATCAGAACTATCCGATGACAAGCTTGTCGAGAGCAATATGCACCTGCTTGATTTTAAACGTCGGGTGCATCTGTATTCAAAAAAGAATCAGACACCATATTATCTGTTGGATAAAGAAGAGGGCGCGAAACTGAGAGTTGCCGGTCCCACAGATATAATTATCCGGTGTCGGGCTAATTTTAGCAATTCTATGGATGGCAGAATTGGCTACACTATTTCAATTATGGAAAATGACAAGGTAATCGAAACTCTATCGGCAACGACCTCCAAGTCGCTGATTATGGCTTATCAGGATTATACCGGTGTGGTGCCCTCCAAGCCGACCGAATTTATTTTCAAGGTGCCGACAGGAAATCATGTTTATACGTTCATATTAAAAGAATCAGCGGCGGAGACAATCAGTGTTCGTTTTTCTCTGCCGAGACAGAATAAGTAGTTATGTTAATAAGCAGTAAATATCTCAATCGATGCCGCCTCTCGACCTTAATTGTGATAATTGTTCTGTGTGTCGGTATCGCGCCTTCCGTTTGGGCTGATAGTTTCAACTATAATGTGAGTTTGCGCGCCGGATATGATGATAATATCATCAACTATTCCGATGCCGACCTCGACCAGATGGATGATACCAGCGCTTCAGAAAATAAGTTCGCAATAGAATCGAAAGATGATTTCATTATCATATCTAAACTTGAAGCGGTCTTAAAAACTAATATTGCCGGACACAGCACGCATTTCGGCATAAGAGGGGCTTACTATTACTATCAGGATAACGATATTAAAAGATATTATAAAGCCGGGGGATTTATCAAACGATACCTGAAAAAGGGAGTCTATCTGCAAACATCGTTCGGCTATATTCCGGATTATTACTATCGCAACAGCTACAGCTCGACAGCGGGGTATCAGGAAGCCAAGTTCGATAAAATCACCGCGGAGGTTAAGTTTTCAGCGGTTTTGTTTAATAGCCTTAGAGGCAATCTTTACTATTATTACTCCAGCAAGGATTTTATTCCGTTGTTTGATGAACGAGATATTACCTCCCATAGCGGCGAAATTCAATTGATTTACCGTCCGGCTAAGCTGTGTAAAGTCTGGGGTTCCTATAACTACATTACAGCCAAAGGAGCCGGCGCGGATAATGTCGATTTTCGGCGCGATACGTCATACGATTCAAATTTACTATCTTTAGGTTTGAGGTTCTATTTGCAGGGCATTGCCAGTCAGAAATTTGAACTTGCCGGTAATGGCTCATATAAAATCATCTATTTTAGAACTATTAAGATTACAAACGAAGACCGCTACCGCATTGGCCGAACTGATTATAGATCATCTTTTAGTTTCTCTGTAAAGCATTATATGTCATCGAAATTTAGTATTGGCATAACATTCAACAGGATTATCAAAACAACAAATTTGCCGGCGGAAGATTTAAAGGCGTTTTTAGAGTACTCATCTAATTCATACTATTCTATTTTGAGTTTTGCATTTTAATAGATATTTTTCAGGAGTTTCCCTTAGATTTGCGCTTATATAAAGTTATCCCACCCCCGCTTGAGGCGGGGGATGGGGCACCCAATTTTTAAATCCACTTGTTAGCTGAAATGTTGGGTTTCTCCCTCTGGTCGGAACCCGACCTGCTGCTGTTTATCTATTATCAATTGGTTATGCGTCAGGATGGAGGGAACGACATCCTGACGCCCGGGAACTTATGCGGCGCTTCATTAAAAAACAGATTGAATTGCAGCCGGATATATATTTGGTTATGCGTCAGGATGGAGGGAACGACATCCTGATGCCCGGGAACTTATGCGTCGCTTCATTAAAAAACAGATTAAATTGCAGCCGGATATATATATTTGGTTATGCGTCAGGATGGAGGGAACGACATCCTGACGCCCGGGAACTTATGCGGCGCTTCATTAAAAAACAGATTGAATTGCAACCGGATATATATATTATTCATTCTAAGGTAAAGCTATAAAATTAACAGGAAATCCGATGTCATCAAAAAACGATAGCTCGCTTAAAAAATCAATCAAAACCAAAGCCAAAGAACTTGGTTTCGACCTCGTTGGTATCTGCAAAGCCGAGTACAGCCCGGAAAATCACAACTACCTGCTTGAGTGGCTAAGCAAGGGCTATCATGGCGATATGGATTACATGAGCAGAAAACCCCGCCTGCGAAGCGACCCCAGTCTTTTCCTTGAGGGAGCGCGTTCGGTAGTCTCAGTAGCGATGAGCTATTATAAGAAACCCGGATACCATAAAGATAAGCCGTATATATCCATATATGCGCGCGGCAAGCCATATCAGAAAGTTCTTAAAGACAGGCTGAAAGCATTGCTTGAATATATCAAAACAATCAAACCTGATGTTAAAGGCAAGATTGCCGTTGATACATCGCCGACATTCGATAAGCTGTGGGCTGAAAAAGCCGGTTTGGGCTGGCGCGGCAAGAATACGCTTCTGATTAATAAAAACCTTGGCAGCTTCCTGTTTTTAGGCGAGCTTTTTCTCAATATCGAAATCGAACCCGATGAACCTGTAAAGAACCTCTGCGCCGCGCCCGACAGCAGGTTGGCAGATTGCCGTAAATGCCTCGATTCATGCCCGACAGGCGCTTTGGAACAGCCTAACCAGCTAAATGCATCAAAATGTATATCCTATCTCACAATCGAAACCAAAAGCCGGCTTGAAAACCCAGAACTTATTGGCAATCACATACTTGGCTGTGATATTTGCCAGCTTGTCTGCCCTTTTAATAAGAATATTCCAGCAACAAAAACCAGTGAGTTTATGCAATCGGAGCATTTTTATGAAAGACCTATAAAAAACGGGCATAATCTCACCGAAAGTGAATTTTATCATAAATATTCGGGAACTATTATAGACGAATATGGATTTTATAGATATGTTAACAATATGAGGATGGTAAAAAGGAATATTAATACTTTTAAATCATAAACTATTGAATAGGCTTGACATTAGTAACCTGATTGATTAAATTTGATAATGATAAAATAGACCTTTAAAGAAAGAGGAACAATATGCAGATTTCAAGAAAAGCAGATTATGCGATTCGAGCTTTGATTTATGTTGCGGCAATTAATGGCGAGCGAACATGCAGCATCAATGAAATCGCTGAAAACGAAAAAATCCCCAGAGAATATCTGGCTAAAATCCTGAAAGAGCTAACCCAAAAAGGTTTTCTTAATAGCTATAAAGGAGTAAATGGCGGCTACCGTATGCGGAAACCGCGCGAGGAGATAACATTTCTTAGTATTCTTGAGGCTACTCAGGGACCATTTATCATTAGTTCATGCAACATGGATGAAGAAGAAGGCGGCTGCAAGGGCAAAGATAAATGCGCCTCGTACGAATTCTGGAATGACCTTCAAAAAAATCTGAAGGCAATTTACTCCGATATGAATCTAAGTAAAATCGATTATGATAAATATTACGGTTTTCTTAAAACCAAGTAAAAAATTCACTGCTTAATATTGTTTTGCAGAGATGCCAATTTTTCTCGAAAGTTTTTACTGTTTAATGGTACCGGAACACTTTCCTGCGGTGGTAGATATACATCGAAAAAGAGTAATTCATCAAAAACCGCTGCGGGAAAGCGAATAATATATCATTAAAATATGAACCATCATCACAACACAACTTATAACATCATTATCAGCCATGCGAAAACCTAAAGCAATTGCTCTGTATTCGGGCGGCCTCGACTCTGCCTTAGCCATACTTGTTATGATGCGTCATGGCGTACAGGTTGAAGCCATTAGATTTTCGACCCCTTTTATCTGTAATATATACGATTCGTCCTCCGATGATTCTGATTCCTATCTATCTGCCAAGCAATTAAGCTTTCCGATTAAAGTACATCGTCTGGGCAAGAAATTTGTCGAGATTGTGAAACACCCCCGGCACGGCTATGGCAAAAACCTGAATCCATGTATCGATTGCCGTCTTTTGATGCTGCGGGAAGCTAAAGATTACATGGAAATGACCGGCGCTGATTTCATTATAACCGGCGAGGTTTTAGGTCAGCGGCCTATGTCGCAGATGCGCAACACGATAAACTTAATCGACAAGAAATGCGGTTTGGGGGGACGGCTTGTCAGGCCGTTATCGGGAAAGCTTTTTGAGCCGACACTGCCTGAGAAAGAAGGATTGATTAAACGTGACTGGCTTTTAGATATCAATGGACGCTCCAGAAAAAGGCAGATGCAGTTGGCCGATGAGTTCGGCTTGAAAGAATATACAAATCCTGCCGGCGGATGTTATTTAACCGACAGCATCTACTGCAAAAAATTGAAAGACCTGATGATGCACACTAAGAATTTCGATTTCAATGATATAAATCTATTAACCGCCGGTCGTCAGTTCAGGCTCTCGGAAAATTGCAAGCTTGTAGTCGGCAGGGATGAAAAAGAAAATGATAAGCTCGTTTCTCTGATTAAAGATGATGACATGATCATAGAAGTTCTGGATGTCGGCTCGCCGATTGCCGCGCTCAGGGGAGAAGTTCAGGTTGAGGATATAGAACTTGCCGCCGCTATTGCCGCCCGCTACAGTGATGCTAAATATAAGGATTCGGTGATGGTCAATGTTTTAGATATAGCTGGCAGCTGCATATCAGATAAGGATAATTCAAGCCATTCGCAGAGTGAATTTATCAGTTCGGCTGCCGAGCAAAGGGACATCAGCAGACGCCGTAGTTATGATATTACGGTTAAGCCTGCCGATGCGGATACCGTTGATAGCGTGAGGATATAGATTTGTAGAGTCAATCTGCCAGAGGCGTCCGCCATAGGCGGAAATGACTTTCCTATATTTTTTATGAATAATGCGCGCTAATATTTTCAAGCAAGCACTATGTAGGGCAGGTCTTTCCGAGACCTGCCTCTTGGTTATGCGTCAACTACGTAGGGTGGTCGGGTGCCCCACTCCCGCCCAAAGCGGGAGTGGGCTGCCTCATTGGCACCTTTATAAAGGAATCCCACCCCCGCTTGAGGCGGGGGATGGGGCAACCAATTTTTAAACACACCTGTTAGGTTATGCGTCAGGATGGAAGGGACGACATCCCGACGCCCAGGAGTAATTCTGCCTAAGAAAGCGCTTGCAGTCTTAATCGTTTTCCGTTAACTTATTATTCAGGTTCTATTGCATTAAAACCAACTCCGGAGGAGTAGATGAAACAGGCAGATCTTGGCGATACGGTAAAAATACACTATATAGGCAAACTTGAAAATGGGTTGATATTTGACTGCACCCGAGACAATGAACCGTTTGAGATACAAGTCGGCAGCGGCAAATCCGTACCGGGTTTTGAGATGGGCCTCACCGGTATGGCAATCGGGGATAAGCGCACTATTGCCGTGTCGCCGGAAGATGGTTTTGGCTTGCGGGATGAAAAATTGTCCGATAAAATAAATAAAAGCGACTTGCCTGATAATATTACAATAGCTGTTGGCAAGCAATTGATGATGCCTCACTCGGATGGCGAGTTCATTCGGGCAACAATAACAGAAATACAAAGCGACAGCATAACTGTTGACTTGAATCATCCGTTAGCCGGCAGGAAACTTATATTTGAAGTTGAAATGCTTGAGATAGTGGAATCATCATAATCTTACAAGCGCAGTTATTATAACCGCCAAGCTTTAACCTGCCTTATAATTATTTTAAATACTTTTTTATTCCCTCGGCAAAATTAATTGGGGTAATATCGAGGTCGCTGAAAAAAGAATAGCTGCCGGAGGTATTTTCCGCTAACAGCATTTTAATCATATCAACAGTTATCGGGATAGGCAGGAAACGCCCATAAAGCCTGGCTTTGAATTTCACGAATCTGACCGGCTGGTGGAATTTCCGGATTTTCTTTTTGCCCAGCGCTAAACCGATAATATCGAGCATCTCATCAAATGTATACTTGTCCAGACCGGCTATATCATAAGTTTTACCGATTGTCTGGCGTTTGTCAATTGAGCGAACGAATCCCTCGGCAACATCATCGACAGATATCGGCTGAAGGCGATACTTGCCATCCCCGATAACCGGAAAAATCGGAGATAACTTTAATACTTTCACCAGCAGATTCACGAATTTATCCTCCGGTCCGAACACTACGGATGGTCTGAAAATAGTATAATCCAAGCCGCTCGCCTTGACTACATTTTCGCCCAGATGTTTTGTTTCCATATACTCGGTGTCGATATTATTGGCTGTGCCAAGAGCCGACATATGCAGGAAACGTTTAATGCCAGACCCTTGCGCTGCTTTCACTAACGACATAGGTATCAAATGATGAGCGTAATCAAATGAGGTCTCTTTCGTTTCCTTGATTATGCCTATCAGATTAATAACCACCTCGCAGCCCTCGAGGATTTTCCTAATCTGCGAGGGGGAATCGTAATATATGTAGCGCGACTCCGTACCCGAAAAACTGGCGATTTTGAGCAGAGAGCCCGGGCGAATCAGGGCGACAACATGATGGCCGGCCTTAACAAGCCTTTTTATTATCACTTTTCCGATAAAACCGGTTCCGCCGGCGATAGCTATGTTCATAATATTATAAATAACATACGCATTTTCTATTCATCCTTATATGCTGCAAATATATATGAGCTTGAAATTAAATCAACTGAATTTTTGTTTTCCGTGGCTGGCGTATGCCCTCGCCCAAAGGCACGTTTGTACCATACGGCCTGTAGGGTATGCCAATTGGCGTTGACATTACAGCAGTAGGGCAGGTCTTTCCGAGACCTGCCTATACAAAACGGTGATTATCGATGAGTATTAAATGTGATGATACTATAAACATTTTGAATAGGCAAAAGTCGTCCGCCTGAGGCGGATGCCCTACTTGGCTGATTATAAGCATACAGATTGCCGCGTCGCCCGCCAAAGGCGTCCGCCTAAGGCGGACTCGCAATGACTTTCTTATATTTTTTGTGAATAATGCGGGCTAGTAAGTCGAGTTCCGACCGGAGGGAGAAACCCAACATTTTGGACAGTGACAGGTGATTTGCTAAGGGAAAGGGCGGCATATTGCTGCGAAAGGTGTCGGGTTTCTTGTTCATCCGCCTAAGGCGGAGAACCCGACCTGCGATTGTATAAAAAAACGGGGAAACTCCTGTAATATGGCGGGCTGATAAAAAATGCCTTAGACAGTTAGCTGCTCATCGAATCCAAAAACTTAGCGTTAGTCTTGGTCTTAAGCAAACGGTCTAAAATAAACTCCATGGCGTCAACCGGGCTCATCTCGTTGAGAAACTTGCGCAGAATCCAGATACGCTTCAATTCATCGGCGGTCAACAGCAGTTCTTCCTTGCGAGTTCCCGAACGGTTAATATCAATAGCCGGGAAAGTGCGTCTATCAGCCAGGCGTCTGTCAAGCACTATTTCCATATTGCCGGTACCCTTGAACTCCTCGAAAATAACATCATCCATGCGGGAACCGGTTTCAATAAGTGCTGTGGAGATGATAGTAAGCGAGCCGCCCTCTTCGATATTACGAGCCGCTCCGAAGAAACGTTTTGGTTTCTGCAGGGCGTTTGAATCAACGCCGCCGGACAGAATTTTGCCGGAGTGAGGTACAACAGAATTATAGGCGCGCGCCAGACGAGTAATCGAATCCAGCAGGATGCAAACATCTTTTTTATGCTCGACCAGCCTTTTGGCTTTCTCGATAACCATCTCAGCGACAGTAACATGCCTGTCGGCGGGTTCGTCAAATGTCGAGGAGACAACCTCAGCCTTAACAGTCCGCTCCATGTCGGTAACTTCCTCCGGACGCTCATCAATCAACAGCACGATTAATTTCATATCAGGATGATTAGTAGTAATCGAATTAGCGATTTTTTGCAGGATAATTGTTTTGCCGGCTTTCGGCGGCGAGGTAATAAGACCGCGCTGCCCCTTGCCGACTGGCGTCAGCATATCCATAATTCTGGTAGTGGCATCCTTAGAATCGACCTCAAGTTTAACTTTTTCCTCAGGGTAAAGCGGGGTAAGATTATCAAACATAATTTTATGTTTGGCGATTTCCGGGTTTTCGTAATTAACCGCCTCGATTTTTAAAAGCGCAAAATATCTTTCGGTTTCTTTCGGGGGACGAACCTGACCGCTGACAGTATCTCCCGACCGAAGATCGAATTTTTTAATCTGTGAGGGGCTAACATAAATATCATCAGGACCGGGAAGATAGTTATAGTCCGAGCTTCGCAAAAAGCCATAACCTTCAGACAACACTTCCAACACTCCCTCGGCAAAGATAAGACCATCCTGCTCGGTTTGCGCCTCGAGGATTTTAAAAATCAGCTCGGATTTTTTCAAGCTGGAGACACTGGGAACCTGAAGTTCCTCGGCTAACGATGTAAGGTCATTAATAGTTTTTGATTTTAATTCAACAATATCCATAAAAAATACTCCTTTTATATCATTATTTTATGGGAGAAACAGAGGCCAGCTAAATCGCCTCCGCAGCCAACTCGTTATCAGTTAATTCGTTACGCGGTCAAAAGGTTTTTATTCCAGTTTTTCGCCAGGCGCATCTCCCCATAATTTTTCAAGTGAATAGTATTCCCTGACATCGGGTTGAAAAATATGCACAACTACTGTTATATAGTCGAGTAAAACCCATTTAAGGTTTTTATAGCCCTCAACATGCCAAGCGCGAACATCTTTTTGTTTTAATCCCCCTATTATATTGTCAGTAATCGCCTTTACATGAACATCAACAGAACCGCTAATTATTACAAAATAATTAGTTACATCCGAACTCTTGCGAAGATCCATAAGATATACATCGAATCCGTTTTTCTCAAGGGCGAGTTTTCCAACTTTGCGAGCTATTTGTTTAGGCGTCAATAGTTAATTAACCTCGTTTATTATGTTTTTTAAAACTGATGAGTAATCACTGCCAATTATAACGGTTACATCAATATCAAGCAAATTATCAGACAATTTCTGAATTAGCAGCTGGTCTTGCTTGACTTTCGCAAGCTCAGCAACATACAAGACGGCATTGGAATAATGGCCGTTATTTTCCTGGTTTCCCTTGCGGTCTAATATTAATGTATGCTCGAAATTACTCACTTTCGCATTGCCTTTGTCGATAACGTCAAAGAATACCTCAGGGGATGACTCCATGAAGGCTTTAGCCATAGTTTCAGCGGCTCCGCTTACACCGCAGCCATTTAAAAGTTGAAGGCGGATAATTTTGGGCACAGACTTGGATAGGCTAACTTCCGAGCGCGGTAAAAACATCGAAACTAAAAACACGACGATAAAAACCGATAGAAATATCACCGCCCAGCCTGTTATTCCAGGGCTTTTTAAATATTTACTGCTTGTTTTCTTTTTAGATTTTCTTATTGTTGGCATGTTTTTTGGGAGAAATTAATAGTAATGTTGGCGTCTAACGATCCCCCTCCCGAGAATAATAATTGTTATCATATGCAGAATTGTTGTCCTGATAGAATAGCGGCGTTTGCCGGTAATTAAACCGGAATAATAGATTTTTCGTAGGCCTATAGCTGATAGAAATTGCCGGCAATATACGACCATCAGTTAAAGAAACTCCGCTTGTATTAAAAAATGCTCCGGGTTGATGAACATACGCAATATCCAATTTTATATTAAGCGGATTGGATACTTGGTATTCAATAGAATTCAAATACATGCCCAAGCTTTGCGAACCGGAATTCGATGACATGAACATAAACGAATAACTTTGCGACATGTGAAAACGACTGGGGTCAAAAAGTGAAAATGATGATTTAGCAGGAGCATAACTCAAAGGTAAATTACTTTGAAGCTGAGCATAAGCCGAACCAGCTAACAATATGACCGCAATTATTAAAATAAATTTTCTCATTTCCAATATTTACCCTCCCACTAAATGTGGTTAATAAAGTTACAACGCTAAAATTGTTCTGTCAATCTTTTTATTGTTTTACTGAAATCTATTTTCTTTGTTCCTTGATTTTGGTTTCCATCAAAATTAATTCTTCTTTAGAGTTGATTCCAAGTCCTTCATCCGGATTATCGGAAATGAGCGCCGACACCTTTAGGCCTCTTTCCCGAAATAGAGCGATTGTATCAGTAAGATAATACTCAGATTGGGCGTTTTCCGATTTTAACTGTTTTAGAACCGGTTTTAATTCGCGATTGTCAAAACAATAAGCGCCGGTGTTAACCTCATCGATTTGACGAATATTATCATCGGCATCACGATACTCGATAATAGCCTTCAAAAAACCATCCCGATTGCGGACAATTCTGCCATAACTGCCCGGCTTATCAAGCCGCGCAGTTAACACTGTTGCGGCTGACCCGGTTTTTCGGCGCTTTTCCAATAAGCCGGCAATAGTCGAGGAGGAAATCAGCGGCATATCACCGCATAGCGCTAATAGATCGCCGTTAAAATCACCAAGGGCAGGCATGGCTATCTGCACCGCATGGCCGGTTCCCAGCTGCGGCTGTTGAATAGCAAATTCAACTCCCCTGTCGGCAAGTTTTGTTTGAACAAGTTCATATTTATGGCCAATTACCAATATGATTTTTTCTACTCCAGCCTGCCTGACATTTTCAATAACATAATCGACAAGATATTTATCGCCAAGTTTATGAAGTATTTTTGGCAAATCAGATTTCATACGTTTGCCGAGTCCTGCCGCCAATATGACAGCCGCTGTATTACTTTTGATTGCATCACTCATAACGTTTAAATATCCAAAGTAAATAGTAAGGTTGTTAATTGGTTAACTTTCAAGAATTGCGTTCCTAAGTAAAAAGTTTAGCAATAAATAAATATAGCTTAATATCCTGCTGCTATAATGAGAAACCAACAATAATGATATTTCCTATGCCGGTCTGTTTTTTTCATCCACTTTAATAATTATCGGTTTATGGTCAGCTATTTCTTCGGGGTGAAGATGACAGTAGGAGATTATAATTATTATATCGCCTTTTATTCCCAGACGAGCCGCCGGACCGTTCAGGCATATTTCGCCGCTGTCGGGCTTGGCCTCAATTACATAAGTTTCCAGCCGATTGCCGTTATTGAGATTGACCACCTGAACTTTTTCGTGGGGATATATGCCGGCAGTTTCCATAAGCTTTTTATCGATAGATATAGAACCATCATAATTGAGTTCAGCGCCGGTTATAGCAGCCCGGTGAATCTTGGATTTCATTACCGTGATAAACATAACTTTCCTAACTTGAAATTAATAGCTAAAAACCCTTTTGACAAGACTTTTTTAACAATTCCGAAAAATCTCATTAATTATCTAATCGTTGATATTATTCAATAATAACAAACCAACTACAACTAAATATTTATCGTCATTTATATTTATATATAGATAAGAACATTTTTCAGTTAAAACCGAAACATTTTTTCCCCTTTTTGCCGCTTTAAATAATATTTTCAACTGAAAACTTTATCTTTTTAATTGACTGATAATGTATTACAGGGAATATCTCAAATCCGGCGGCAGCGGCACGTTGTTTGCCATTAAATCATATGGAAAATAATGATTAATTCTTGTTATCGGGAAGGATTATGAAAAGAATTTTAATTTGCGTGTTAGTATGCCTGCTAAACGTTGTCTTCTGTTATGCTCAATTGACGCCAGCCCAAAAAGAACTGTTTGAAAAATACGATAATAAAAGAAGCGTACGGGACACCGAAACCGAAAAATATTCATCGCCGGAAATCTATGAAATTGATGATGACACAACGAAGATTTTTAATAACGAAAAATTGTCTGATAAGGAGAAAGAAAAGCTTAAAAGACATGACTTTTTAACTGATTGTGAAGATTCCGGTGAAGTAAAGGAGCCGGAACTCAAGCTTTTTGGCCATGACATTTTCAATGATGTCGATTTGTCGTTTATTCCAAACCCTTATGATTTACCGCCTGATGGTTATGTTTTAGGACCGGGCGACAATATTATTGTCAATGTCTGGGGGCGGGCTGATTTGGAGCTGAATCTTACAATTGACCGTGAAGGCAGGATTTTTATCCCGAAAATTGGCGAACTAACAGCCTCGGGTCTTACGCTTACACAACTTACGCAAAGACTTAAAAAAAGCCTCAATGAAGTTTACTCCGATAATCAGCTCTCGATATCATACGGCAAACTTCGCCAGATAACCGTATATATATTCGGTGAGGTTAATAAGCCGGGCGGTTATACGGTTTCCTCGCTTTCCAATCTTCTTCATGCTCTTTATACAGCCGGAGGAATAACCGAAAACGGCAGCCTTCGCAATATCAAACTTATTCGCAATACCAAAGTTGTCAATAGCTATGATTTATATGACCTTCTATTAAAAGGAGATAGCAGCAAAGGTTTAAAACTGTTATCAGGCGATGTTGTCTATGTACCAGTAAATGGGCCGCTGGCAGCAATAGCCGGCGAGGTGAAACGTCCGGCAATATATGAATTATCAAGCAATGAAACAATAGTCGAGGCGATTGAACTGGCAGGCGGCATCAAACCGGAGGCTTATTTGCAGTCGGTCGGTTTGGATAGAATCGGGCCAAATGACAGCCGAATATTAAAAGACTTGAATCTTGCTGATAGCAATAATACCGAATTAAACAATATAAAACTTCAGGATGGCGATAAAGTTACGGTTTATTCCATCTATGATTTTCATGAGAACCGGGTTTTTCTGTCAGGTCATGTCAAACATCCGGGTTCGTATGGTATAAATGATACGATGAGAATATCACATCTAATAGCTAAAGGAGAACAACTTAAGGAAAATGTCTATTTAGATAGAGCAGATCTGTTCAGAATTAAAAGCGATGGTTCGCAGTCTATTATCCCAATCAATTTGGAGGATATTCTTAATAATGAAAATGATTGCGATATTTTGCTCGCGCCATTTGACAGCTTAGTGATTTATTCTTTCGCTGATATTGCGAGAACTAAATATGTCAGTATAGGCGGAGAGGTTAAAAAACCCGATAAGTATAAATTATACAACCAGATGAAGCTTTCGGATTTGATATTTTTAGCTGGCAATCTGACCAAACAAGCTTATTTGGTTCAATGCGAAGTGGCTCGGGTTAATCCCGGCAAAGCAGCTGATATTATGCTTATTGATCTTGAGGATATATTGAATAACAAGAAGCCTGAAGCTGATATTTTGCTCAAAGAGGATGATCATGTTTTCATCCGTCAAATCCCCGACTGGCAGCCAATTGAAATTGTTACTATAGAGGGAGAAGTGTTTTTCCCGGGCAAATATGCTATCAAGGATAAAGATGAAAGACTATCGGATTTAATCGCCAGAGCCGGTGGAATTACGCCAACTGCCTTTCCCGAGGGAGCATTGTATTACCGTAAAACAATTGAAAAAAATATCTCAAAGCGGAATATTGGCCAGATAATTCAAAACACTCAAGAAGCTTATTATGATTCTACCGGAAGTATAAAAACGGAAACGCAGGTAAAGTTTAACCCCTCACAATTGAATCGGATAATAATTGACTTGCCGGAAATGTTGAAAAATCACGGCAGTCCTCTCGATATTGTTTTGGCGGATTCGGATTATATCTTTATACCTAAATATCCCTCCGGCGTCCAGATAATCGGCGCCGTTGCGGCAAATGGAACTATTTCCTTTATAAAAAATAAAAAATCGCAATACTATATCGAACGGGCAGGAGGCTGCACTCCGGATGGCGACAAGTCTGAACTGCGGCTCGTGAAGCCTAATGGCATGGTCTTTTACGGCCGCAAGGCGCGAAACGCTAAAATCCAATTAGGGGATGCCATAGTAATCCCCTCAAAGATTAAACGGAAAACTAATTGGGGCAAAATCCTGACCACTTCAGCTACCATAATTGGCACAATGGCAACGACAGCTCTTGTTATAGATAGATTAAATGAATAATTGCAAGAAGATGACTTGATGATAAAATAATGAGGCGTATTTATGAAAAAATATTTAGTTAAGGCAGCCCCGCATATATTTGATATGGAGGAACCGGAAAATGGCTTATCGGCGGCAATATCAGGTTTGGAGGAAGAAACATTTTTAAGGCTTAACCATAATGAGGCAACTGTTACTCCCTCGCCTTTGGTTGCTCGGGCAATTTCAGAATCGTTGAACAGCTTATCATTGAACCATTATCCTGATTTCAGGTCGAAAAAACTGCGCACCAAATTATCAAATTACACTGGTGTCGAGGCTAATTGCATAGCCTGTTATTCTGGCATGTCAACAGCTTTAGATACTTTAGTTAGAACCTATCTTCAACCGGGCGATGAAGCGATAACTGATTGGCCAGCCGAAAGGATGTTTAAAGAATACGCTGTTGGCGCGGGCGCCAGAGTAATTTCAGCAAAACAAACTGATTCTTTTAAGGGTAATATTGAAGAAATAACCGCTTATATAACCTCCAAAACAAAGCTTATATATTTGCCTAATCCAAACAGCATTTCAGGTTCGATAATTACTGAGGCAGGGATAGTATTTCTGCTCTCTTATGCCAAAAACGTATTAGTGGTTATCGATGAATCATATTTTGAGTTTTATGGCTTATCAGTAGTCGATTTGATTGCAAAATATTCCAACCTGACAGTTATCAGAACCTTTTCCAAAGCGTTCGCCTTAGCCGGATGTGATGTTGCCTATCTTTTAACAGATGCGGATAACCTGCAGCATATTAACAGACTCGGATACTATAAGGGACCTGATGCCTTAGCTCAGATTGCTGCAGAGGCGGCTATTGATGATATTAACTATACTGCCAATTATGTTCATTTAATCAATGAATCGAAAAAAATGCTGTCCGAAAATCTGACAAGATTTGGATATGACTTCAGAATAACCCCGGCAAATTTCTTCCTGCTGAAAATTAATGATATTAATAATTTAACAGAAACGCTGACAGAAAATAAAATATTTATAAACAATCTTCTCGGCATTCCTGGGTTCGATAATTATGTAAGAATTACTATCGGCACACCATCACAAACCGGAGTTTTATTGGATATTTTAGCAAAATCAGCAAGCGGGCAAATAAAAAGTTCTGGTAAAAAACCAAACAGAATAAAAGTATCCAAGGCAAACCAAAAAGAACTTGAAGCGACTCATTAATCCGAAGAGGATTATTGGCGCATAATAAATTCAATATTGCCGGGATATATAATTCAATTGTAATCTCGGCAACTTGCTGTCTGTATATTTATTAATTACCTTGTACTGTCGGAAGTTACTTCCGACAGCTCTGACAGAAGAGTCCGCCTATGGCGGATTAAAATTTATGAATAATGCAGAATCACTACTGTCCGGCCTTTTGTCCGCCTTAGGCGGATGCTTTAATGATGTCATGTCATTCCCAACACTGCCCGCATCATTCCCAACACTGCCCGCGTTATTCCCACACTGCCCGCGTTATTCCCACACTGCCCGCGTTATTCCCACACTGCCCGCGTCATTCCCAACTTGATTGGGAATCCAGAGATTGGTCATGCCGATACC
>JAGGSN010000077.1 GCA_021159005.1 Candidatus Zixiibacteriota bacterium
CCAATCTCTGGATTCCCAATCAAGTTGGGAATGACGCGGGCAGTGTGGGAATGACATAATTATTGCATCCGCCTAAGGCAGACAAAAGCCCGGACAGTAGTGATTTGAGTTTATAAGTAAATCCTGACAACATCGACGAAATTTGATTAATAATGAAACGAAAACCCCGAAACCAGTAACATTAAATATATCGCCTGTATTTGCCTGTATTGCGAAACTGTAATTTTCATAATTCGTTGTCTGTCGGGATAATACGCAATTTAAGCGGTGATGCTATTGCTCTAACGACATCAAGGATAAACTCATAAGAGCTTTTCTGCGGCAATAGAAAAAATCTGTATATACTATATTGTTAACCTGAACAGCCGATTAATAATAGTATGAATAATCCTGAATTCATAGTTGTGAATCTGGATTTATTAAGGGTTGATACAATCCTTGGCGTAGATTTGTATTTAAAAGGCCCTCGCGGTTATATTTTGTATCGAAGTCGTCATGTGCCTTTTAATGATAAAGTGCGCCGCAACCTATTAGGGCATGGCGTTAAGGATATGTATATCCTTATTGAGGATTCCAGTAAATTTACCCGATACCTTGAAAATAACTTATCGAATATTTTAGATGACAAAGAGATTGCCATTGAAGTCAAACGCCAATTAGTATACGAAACCAGCCTGGATATCGCCCGCGAATTGATACATAAACCTGATTCTATCGAGACCATGAAACGCACCACCAAGATAGTTGAAAATATGGTTGATTTGCACTTGAAAGACGATGGAGGGTTTAAAAAACTCGTAGAGCTTATGCCGCGTGATTATAGGATTTTTTCTCACAGCGTTAATGTCTCCACTTATAGTGTAGCCCTTGGCAAATCACTTGGTATGTTCAATAAAAATGAATTATATGAACTTGGCCTTGGAGCGTTTCTTCACGATATTGGCAAAAGTAAAATTCCCCAACGGATTTTGAAAAAACCTGGTCATCTCACACCTGACGAATTTGAAAGAATTAAAGAACACGTACAATTAGGCGTTGATATTGCAAGCAGAATACCGGTTCTTCCCAAAAATGCCATACTTCCCATTTTAATGCATCATGAAAGAATTATAGGAACTGGCTATCCTGGCGGCAAAATAAAGGATGATATACCCTTAACCGGCCTGATAACGGGCGTTGCCGATGCTTTTGATGCAATGACTACTAACCGTGTATATCAAAAAGCTATGTCATCTTACGGGGCGCTTCAGGAACTTCTCGAGAAAAAACAAGGCTTTGATAAGCAGATTGTTCTTGAAATGATTAAATTGTTAGGCCCTGAAATAAAAAGCAATAAATATCAACAGCCTATAAAAATTATTACTGCACGATAAAGTGAAAATTTTACTCAGATTCCATATATAAATAATATTAAACAATATCTAAATATAAGCTATGGCATCAGCCTCTATTAACGCATTCTTTGGCAGACTAGCAGCCTCAATAGCCGCTCTGGCTGGCAGGACACCGGTGAAATATTCAGCGTAAATCTTGTTTACCTTCTCGAAGTCTTTTAAATCTTTGAAATAAACTGTTATTTTTAAAGCATTTTCCAGACTGCTTCCTGATGCCTCAAGTACTGTGGCTAAGTTCTTGAATACCTGATGAGCCTGTTTCTCGATTGTTCCGGTTTCAAGTTTTCCGGTAACAAGGTTAATAGGTATCTGGCCGGAACAAAAAACAAGATTTCCATAAATCACAGCCTGTGAATATGGGCCGATTGGAGCCGGCGCCTTGTCCGAATAAACTGCCTTTTTCATCTTACCTCCACATAAGCTTAAAACGCTTGCTAACATTTTCTGTTTAATTTATACTATCCTCCAGGTTTTGGCAGATTATGATTGCAAAGAATCACAATAAATTTACACTCGCCTGGATACTCTCAGCTATATTTATAGTTCATATCTCAGTTATTTTCAATGATTTTCATGCGGACGACTTTGAGATATTGATTATAATGGATAATGGATTTGACTTGCAGGCGTTTAAATCTATGGAAAATCCGCAGATTTTCAGGCCATTCACTAACTTGGTTTTATATTTAGCTGGAATCTCCATAAGCTATATATTATTTGATTTCAAAACCGGAATGCCAATAGTAAAAGAAAAATTTGACGGCAATAAACTTATAGAGTAGGATTAATTCATGATTAAAGCTTCAGATACGGTGGAAGAGTTATTGGAAAACTATCCCGGCATAAATCGTTTGCTGATGAAAAAAGGCATCTTTTGTCTTCAGTGCGGTGAACCGGTATGGGCAACATTAGGTGAATTGGCAAAAGAAAAAGGGCTGGATGAAGATAAAATTACTGCCGAGCTTAATGAGCATTACAAAGATTCGAGTGAGTAATAAGTCCGGGTTAGTATAGCGTTTCTCCGGGATGCGATTAAGCTTAACTGTATGTTGGCGCACGAGGACGTACGCCAACCACTAAGTTAGATGTATGTTGGCGCACGAGGACGTACACCAACCACTATGTTGGCGCACGGGGACGTATATCAACTCATTATATTTAGCTGTTTATGATGTGCGGGGATGTATGGCAACCACAAGATTTGGCATGCCTGAACGTATACCTGTTGTGAAACCTCAAGTAAGTTCCTGAAAAAGATTTCTATTGACTGATGCATCAAATTATCTTAATTTTATTACTAAGATACCTGTATTAAACTCTACAATAGGAAGGGAATTATGAAGCATATTGAAGTAATAATCGATCAGCAGATAAAAAAATGGGAACTCGATAAAAAGCATCCGGTTGAGGATGAAACTAAACCATTAAAACCCGGACCTATTATTACTATTTCCCGTCAGAGAGGTTCGGGGGGAAGCATCATTGCGCAAAGGCTGGCAGAACTTACCGGTTTTGCCGTTATTAATCGCGAAATTATCGATCAAATCAGCCAGGAAATCGGCACCCAGAAACGTTTAGTGGAAACCCTTGATGAGGCTGACCGCTCGAATTTTGAGTTGTGGGTTGATGGCATATTTCGAGGACGAATTGTCGATTCATCCGATTACAATCGAAGCCTGATTAAAATTATCGGTGCAATAACTCATCATGGCAAAACTATTATTGTAGGTCGGGGAGCAAATTTCATTGTGGGAAATAAAAATGCGTTTAATGTCAGGATTGTGGCCGATTACCAATTCCGTATCGATTCGCTTGTAAAACGCCGTAAGCTAAATTCCGAACAAGCCAAAGAAGAAATCGAGGCAAACGACCAGCAGCGAAAAAAATTCATTAAAAAGCATTTCGACAGAGACATTAATGATTATTCTGCTTATGATTTGATAATCAACAGCGCTAATCTCGAAATCGACAAGATTGCCGGGCTTATCTTGAACGCCTATCCCCAGAAGACATATCAGGGTAATTAGCTTTATAAGGCTAAGCCTTCAGCCTGACAATGTCCTTACATATCAGGGGTGTCATATTGCTTATTATTCCCGCAGCGATTGTATCGCCTCGTTATAATCTGAAGCCCCGAAAATATAACTGCCGGCTGCCAGAATATCTACGCCGGCTTCACGACACATCTGGCCGGTAATATCATTTATGCCGCCATCGACTTCTATAAGACAATCACATTTTGCTTCGTCAATCATACTTCTGACCGCTTTTATTTTAGTCAACGACTTCTCAATAAATGATTGACCACCAAAACCGGGGTTGACACTCATTATTAAAATGAGGTCTATATCGTTTAATATCTCATCGATTAAAAACGGCGGCGTATGAGGGTTTAAACTTACGCCCGCTTTGATACCGAGTTCTTTGATAGAATATATAGTGCGGTGAAGGTGATTGCAGGTTTCGAAATGTACCGTGATTATATTTGCCCCCGCCTTGGCAAACTCCGGGATATAGCGTTCGGGGTTTTCAATCATCAGGTGAACATCAAGCGGAAGTTTAGTTGTTTTGCGAACAGCCTTGACCAGTCCGGGACCAAAAGTGATATTAGAAACGAAATGGCCATCCATAACATCAAGATGAATCAAATCAGCTCCTGCTTTCTCGACTTTGGCAATTTCCTCCGCCAGATAACCAAAATCGGCAGCAAGTGCGGATGGGGCAATCATAACCTTTCCGGATTTTGCATTTTTGTATGTCATCACCTACTCCAATTGGGAAATAGTTAAATTAACTATAGTCCATTTTGGCACCTCAGAATCAGGCGTTACCGATTGAAAGAGCACCGTTTCAGGCAGCATGCGGTCATCAACCTTGTAGCTGACATCCCCAATTATCAGATAATTTTCCTCTGCAAGTATTTCAGTTTCCGAGAAATCCAAGCCAACAAAATCGGGCACTTTTACTAATATATCGGTTTGTTTACGGTTTACTACAAGTTGAACTTCAGCATTTAATTTCATAACAGTACCGGCATCAGGCCGAGATTCGACAATCACGCCATCGGGTAATACTTCATCGGCAAACCATAACAAGTCTCCCATAACAAGTCCTTCCCTTTCAAGAAGCAGTTTGGCTTCCCGAAGCGTAACTCCCCTGAGCGCAGGAACAGTAGCTGAGGCAGCGCCTTTGGATACTGTTGCTCTAATGGTCATGCCTCTTTTAACGGTTGCGCCAGGCTCCGGCAATTGGGCAATTATCGTACTTTTCGGATATTGCGCATTAAACTCTTTTTGAGCCTCAACCATTTTAAGGTCGGATTCCTTAAGCTTGATTTCTGCCGCTTGCTTCGACATGTAAGTTATATCAGGCACAAGACACTCATCTCCATGGCGGGTTAATATAGGCATAACGGCTTTATCCATTAACAGTATCAGAACTGCAATACCGCCGATAAATACAAATAGGGCAACTAAAATATATTTCCATTTGCTTGCAATGATATTAAAACCCATTTTTGATGTAAATTCTCCCTTATTTTTTCTCAATTACCGCCGCAAAAGCTCCATCGGATTTATGCTGATGAGGTATTACCTCATATATGCCTGGCTGGCGCTCGAAATTTTTAAAACTGTCTAAATGTTTTAAGCGAAAGTCATTGTTTTGTTTTAAAAAATTATCGATTATTTCAAAATTTTCTTCAGTTTCTATACTGCAGGTTGAATAAACTAATCTGCCCTTTGATGACAGCATTTTGGCGGCTTGTTCAATCAATAGCATTTGCTTTTCCGAATTTCTCTTAATTCTCTTCTCATTCAGATTCCAGCGTAAATCGGCATTCCGTCTAATTGTGCCGGTACCGCTGCAGGGAACATCCGCTAAGATATATCTGAACTTATTTCCAGAGGCAAATTTTAGCACATTTCCACATATAATAAAAGTATTATTTAATCGCCATCGCAAGATATTTTCCTTTAATATCTTTAGGCGTTTCAGGGAATTATCAACGGCAATAATGCAGCCATCGCGATCAGCCATTCCCGCTAAGACTGCGGTTTTACCGCCGGGAGCGGCGAAAAGATCAAGCGCTGTCTCGCCCTTGGGAACCGCCAGAATCGAGGGAGAGATACTCTGAGCCGGGTCGCTAATAACTATAAGCCCCTTCTGAAAAAGCTTGGATCTTAAAAGTTTATAAGGATTAAAACATTTGTAATATCCCTCAAATAATTCCGATTTCTCAAACTGAATATTTGATTTAGATAATTGTAATTCTATATTGTTTTCCAAAGATAAATATCTGTTTATAAAAAAACAGAAGTCCGGGGGAGTGTTGCCCCATTTTAAAATATCCACTGTTTCATTATAGCCAAATCTATTTAAATATCTTTTCACTAACCAATCCGGATATGAGTATTCAATACCTAAAAATTTTACCGGATTCTGCTGAGGGTTGGGAAATTTTACTTTGTCGGGTTTGCGAAGGTAAGCTCTCATTACCGCATTTACAAACCCGACTTTATGCAAAGAAATAAACTGCTTTGCCAGATCTACGGTTTCTGATACCACTGCATAATCGGGAATATTAGGAGTTTGAATTAGCTGGTAGTAGCCGAGACGCAATATCTGTCTTAATTCTAAATCGGTACTTTTTATAGATGCATATTGCCGATAAAAATAATCAACCTTCTTTTTGAATTTGATGACGCCAAAAAATAATTCGCGAGTAAAAGCCGCATCCTCGGACCTTTTAATACATTGAGATTGTTTAGCGATAATCAAGTGCGGGTCGCTTTTAGTTTTTTCCCAATCTATTAATGCTTTGCAGGCAACTGTTCGGGCTATTGAGGTCATTTTATACTAAATCCAATGGTTCGATTTTATGTACACCCCGAAGGTAATATTGACCTGTCCGATTATAAACAAGCGATTGAGAATCCCGCATCGAAAAGCCGAGACCATAAATTAATACCTCATTCGGCTTGATATAACCACCAGGCATAAACCCTAAAAGCATCTCAAATACGCCGTCAGTATATGATAATTCATGAAGGAAGCTTCCAACCGAGTGTTCCTTCGATTCGTCATTCTTTGTTCTTACGACAATCAATTCTTTATTCTCTTGAAGATTGTCTATTTTTTCCCGAATATCATCACCGCCATTTTCAAAGTCAATCCGATAGGAAGCGCAATTGATAATTTTAGTCAGCGAATCAGTTTTAGTGAATATCAATTTAGTAGCGGTAATCTCAATTCCCGGCGGTAGGTTTTCACTAAGCTTGGACAGATGATTTTTTTCAAAAGGGGAATCAAGTTGAATATCCAAATATTCAGCCTCAGACATATAACCCATTGCCAATGGCGGTCCGAAAGACATTTTCATGTGTGGATGAAACCCCTGGCTGTAGCTAACAGGCAAACCGGCTCTCTTTATAGCGCGATTAAACATCCTCATTATATCGAGATGCGAATAAAAACGGAGTCTTTCATCGCGAGAATACTTTATGCGTATTTTCGTTTTTGTGGGAACTGCAGATTGAACAATTCGTTTTTTAAGCCGTCGACCAAATTCGCCGGACAGGCTGTCTTTCTTATCAATATCATGAGATGCTTTACCTGGCAGGAGTTTTCCTTTTAATGATCTTTCTCTTTCATCAAGAAGGAATTTTTTTGAGATGCCCTTTTTTATATGTTCCCAAGGCAAAGTCAGGCTGGCTATTCGAGCCTGCAAGAGATCATCGATACTAAAGCCATTGTCCGCAAGAGCCTTTTCCCATCTGTCATAACTGAAATGTTCGCTCCAGCCATCAAGACGAGCGCCGCTGTTATAAACCTGCTTGATGACATCCGACATTCTTCTATCACCGCGGCATAGAATCCCCTCAAGCGTCGAGAGGTTTGGGTTTCGTAATTTCAATGAGACATTACGTTTTCTTACTCCATCCGACAACTTATTATAAATCTCAGCAATCCGTTGAGCGTTAATCTGTTCCTCCCATTGCCAGGGAGTGCCCGGTTTTGGAGAAAATGGCGAGATTGTAACATTTATGTTCTTTTTACCGCCCATCGAACGAGCCATTCCTGAAAGTTTTTTAATAGTATCGATTATGCCATCGATATCGCTGTCGGTTTCGGTGGGCACCCCAATCATGAAATACAGCTTAACCAGCGTCCATTCGTTTTCAAAAACCGCTCTTATGCCGTCCGTTATTTCATCCTCTGTAATGTTTTTCCCCATAACATCCCGCAAACGCTGAGTCCCTGCCTCCGGCGCAAAAGTGATGCCTGCCTTTCTCTGACTCTTGAGATATTCCAGCATAGTTCGAGAAAGCGAACCGGGACGAAGCGACGGCAATGAAAGCGACAGACGATTCTGCTGAAGAAACGGCATGATGCCGGCTACAAGCTGTTCGAGATTGGGATAATCGGTTGAGGATAATGATAACAAAGTGATCTCATCATAACCGGTAGATTTAATCCCATCTCGAATCTGAGCGTAAATTTCAGCCTCCTTGCGGGGACGCTGAGGACGGTATTGAAATCCTGCCTGGCAAAAACGGCATCCCGATACGCAGCCCCGCATTATCTCAACCGATAAACGGTCGTGAGTCGTTTCTATAAACGGTACAATAGGCTTATTGGGATAATAATCATTTTTTAATGGAATACATGACCGGATTTTGATTTTTTCCTTGGCGTGTTTGTTTATTGGTATAATCGCCTTGAACCTGTTATTCTCATATTCGGCTTTGTAAAATGATGGAATATATACACCTTCGATTTGAGCAAGCTCTGATAATTTGCGTTCCCTTTTTTCATCTTTGTTTTTAATCAGGCAATTGATTATTTCATTGATTGATTCCTCGGCATCGCCAAGATACATAAAGTCAAAGAAATCAGCTAATGGTTCAGGGTTTATAATAGCCGGGCCGCCAGCGCCAATAATCGGGCAGTTGTCATCACGTTCGGCTGATTTGAGCGGAATGCCGGCAAGATCGAGTACATTGAGTATGCCCGGCGCATGAAGTTCATATGTAACCGAAAAACCAATAAAATCAAAGTCGGCCAGCGGTGTCGAGGTTTCTAATGAAAATAAGGGAAGTTTTTGTTCACGCAGCACATCTTCCATATCCGGCCAGACTTGGAAAACGCGTTCGGCGGCGCAATCCGGACGGCTATTTATTATATGATATAATATCTGCTGACCGAGATAGCTCATGCCAATTTCGTATATATCAGGAAATGCCAAGGCAACCTTGAACTTATCGTCATGGTCTTTAATAACCGCATTAAGCTCGTTGCCGATATATCGTCCCGGTTTTGAAACAAACGGAAGAACCTCGGTTTCGAGCTTATTCCAGAACGGATTTTTATAATAAAAATGGTTTTTCTTCGCCAAACGTTACCTCCATATCTTAAAGCAAGATAGGTTTATATTGAAAGCCTGTCAAATAGAAAACGATTTGAAGTATTGCTTTAATGATTTTAATGTTAATAAACAAATTAATCTGTGTTTTTATCGGTAATTTCAAATCCCGGATTTTGCCGTCATGCCCGCCGGCAGGCAGGTTGGAATTTTATTATGGCAGCAATTATTATTATGCTGTCGGGCAGGGGCACCCGACAGCGCAGCTAATGCGTCGTCAGTCCGCCGCGGCGGATTTCCGGACGACTATTATTCCCCTCTTGAGATGGGTTAGGAGTGTGTTCTTAACGCTTAATGTTCAACATAATTTCGAATCTTTTTTTATTAAACAACGTAATCATAGATGATGCGAAATTTATATTGTTAGCCGGTAAATTTACATCTCTTTGATTTCGTCTAAATATTTGCGGGAATTCAAGATGATATCTTTTAATCACTACAATCAAACTCAATCACAACGATATAAGGATTATTGAGCATGCCGTATTGCCCAAGATGCCGCTGTGAGTATGAGGATGATATTGATATCTGTCCTGATTGCAACGAGAGGTTAGTTGATTCGCTTACCATTGAAATTATGTTAAACTATTATGATGATGAGGTTGTTAACGAGGATTGGGTTCCGATTGCCCTGTTAGCATCGTCTCGGTATGCCGACATGCTTTTAAGCGGGCTGCGAGCTAAAGACATTCCCGCTGTTATTATAGACAGCTCGGTAAATGCCGGAAAGAGCATACATTGCAGACCAGCTTCATTTCAATCGGTTGATAGCAATTATACCTTGATTGTGCCCAAAAAATACGTTTTCGAGGCTGACAGGGAAGCTGAATCGATTTTAGGCGATAAATGGGAAGAAGCGCAGTTTAATGATGAAGACGAAAAGCGTAACTGCTGATATTTTATTTAGACTGAAAAATCCACCTTTTAAAAGATGGATTTTTATTTCCTGCGCATTGCCGGGAAATTACCTTCCTCTCAAACCGGCGATTTTTACAGCGCCGCGATGGTAGCCATCCGGGAACAGACGCTCAAGCTCATCCAGCTCGATATTATTTGCTTCACAGGTCTCGTAAATGGTTGGAACCGTTTTATATTGATTGTGATAGTCTCTAAGAAAATGGATGATTTGCCAGTGCTTTTCAGTTAGCTCTCCCTTGGGTATTTTCATATCATAAGCTCTATATAAGGCATAGTTCTCATCCCATGCCTCAGGGTCAACAAGAAATCCGCGGACATCAATAGTATAGGTTTTTTCTTCTACAGATGGTGTAGTATCAGTATAGGTTTTTCCTTTTGCGGTTGGAGCAACAGCTTCAGAGGGTGTTGGCAATGCTGTATAGCTGAGATAACCTTCCTTATATGTGATGCCTGCAATTTTACAGACACCCCTTTGATAACCGGAAGGAAAGAGTTCTTTAAGTTGTTTTAGGTGAAGTTTATTCTGTCTACAGGCTACATAAATCAAGGGACATTTACCTGTTTTTCTAAATGTATCACGAATGAAATGAATAATATTCCAGTGTTTTTCTGTTAAGCCATTTGGGATTTCAAGCTGTAATGCCATTCCCTCAGCAAAATTTTCATCCCATTGATTAAAATCTTCTAAAAAATTATACGGATCTACTTTATAAGCAGCACCGTTATAAGTAAAAGAACTCATATCCTCTCCTTTATTTATAGTCATTTATGTTTCGGTCATTTATAAACTTTCTGTACTTAGAGTCGTAAGCCAATCATACCATTTTTCAAGGCCTTCTCCTGTTCGACAGGACAACTCGAATATTTTAAAATCAGGGTTAATACTCAGGGCGTTTTTCTTTACCCGTCCCATATCGAAATCCGAGAAACCCAGCAAATCGGTTTTATTTATTATCAACACCGCTGAGCGACGAAACATCGCCGGATATTTCACGGGTTTATCATCTCCTTCAGCAGTGCTTATCAGCACAACTTTCATATCCTCACCCAGATCATAGCTTGCCGGACAAACCAGATTGCCGACATTTTCGATGAACAGCATATCAACATCATCAAGGTTAATTCCATTGAGCGCCTTGCCAACCATTCGGGCATCAAGATGGCAGGCTCCGCCGGTAATAATCGGCCTTACGATTTTCCCGCCAGCTTTGGAAAGGCGCAGAGCATCATTATCCGTTTGTACATCTCCGGCAATTAGCGCCATTTTCAATCTGCCGCTCAGTGTCTTCAATGTTTTTTCCAACAAACTGGTTTTCCCCGAACCCGGAGAACTGACAAGATTAAGCGAAACAACATTTTTCTCGTGAAGTTTTAAACGTATCTCTGCTGCCAGCCGGTCATTTTCTGATAAAACTTTTTTCTCAATTATTATTTTTTTATTCATGTAAATCCTTTTTCAAAAGAGCTTTAGTCTCGTCCATCAAGTCGGATAGACAAAAATTGCCGTTTTATTGAAATAACATTTAACCCGGATTTTGCAGTTGATTTTTTAGCAATAAATTTAACTTTGTATACATCAAAGCGTAGGGGCGCATTGCATTGGCACTCTTTTTCACTTTTCCGTGAAATTATCTTTGATTTATATGCATCATTAAATCGAACCATTATAATTATGTCTCCACCAGGTAATCTATATTTAGTTCCTCTCCCTGAATTACCTCGATATCTGCCGAATCGCAATAGGGACACCGGAAAATAAAATCATTTACACTAAAAGCTTGCTCACACGAGCGGCATTTCCCCTTTACGGGTATCCGCTTGATAACCAATTTGGTGCCAGCCAGAGGAGTATCAATAGTCGCCGCTTCGAAACCGAACGATAAGGCTTCCGGGTCAACACCGGTTAGGGCGCCAAGACGGATATTGATCTCAGCTACGCCCCTTAAATTGTGCTTTGCTATCTCATTTTCTACTAATGTAATAATTTCCATGGCAATGCTAAGCTCATGCATCCGGTCATTTTCCTCCAGCATTACATATATTAAACCAAATCAAATTATAATGATTTTAGATAATCCCTTAGTTATTTCTTCCGTTTCTTGGTATGTAATTTGATTTTAACACGATGGACTAACTCCTAAATAGTCTTGGCAACCGATTTGCCTACTTTACCTCTCACAGTAAAAGGGTCGGTGGTTTCAATTGCAAGAATTTTTGAGAGTTCCTTCGATTTTTTCTATTGACAACAGAACACATTTTAGATATTATGTTGACCGAACAATCGGTCAACAATAAAGAAGCTTTTATAAATGACGCCAAGAAAAATCGATAAATCGAAGAAAAAACAGACGATACTCTTAGCGGCTATTAAAGTTTTCAGTGAAAAAGGGGTAAAAAACGCCAAAATAGCTGATATTGCTTATGAGGCCGGAATTGGCAAAGGCACCATATACGAATATTTTCGCAGCCGGGATGAGATTTTCATAGAGACTTTCAACTATATGCTTAGAGAGATGAATAAGGAATTTATTAATGAACTACAAAAAACTAGACCGCCTGTGGATAAGATTAAAGCCATGAATAAAATCATCTTTTCTGGTCTGACCAAATTTACTGTTGAAACAGCCTCTATTTTCATTGATTTCTGGGCTGAGGGAATCAGGAATCAGGGCTATAGCGGTAAAGGGATTATTAATCTTAAGGAACTTTATAATGAATTCAGGCAGGAATTAATGCAAGTTCTTGAAGATGGTATTAAAGCTGGTCAGTTTAGAAAAATAAATACTTTAGAGACTGCCTCGGCATTTTTAGCCTCAATTGATGGTTTGCTTCTGCAATGGATTATCGATCCAGCAGTTTTCAACTTGAAAAATGTCAGCGAAACAAATCTTGATATTTTTCTTAAGGGCATTGTGAAATGATAATTATATTGTCTGTAACAATTACAAACATAAACTCAGGAGGTTTTCATGTATTATAAAATCGTCATAAAAACTCTTTGCATTATTGGTTTGCTTTTTAATGCCGCCATTACGCAAGAGCTTACCGCCGATGAAATTGTTGATAAAATAAACAACCTCATAAACCAGGAATATGTAAAATCGGTTTTGACAATGACAATTACAACCTCCTCCGGCAAAGAACGAACATTCGAATATGAAGCATACAGTAAAAACTCCGGCGAGAAAAACCTGATGAAGTATCTTTCGCCTGCCAGGGTCAAAGGTCAAACGATATTAATGCTTAACAACGCCGATGACATCTGGGCATATTTCCCGAAAACCAACAGGGTTCGCAAGCTGGCTGCTCATGCCAAAAAGCAGAAAATGCAGGGCAGCGATTTTTCCTATGAGGATATGGGGTCCGGCGATGCCTGGATTACCGATTTCAGGTCGGAACTTATTGGCGATGAGAAAATCGAGGGAACGGACTGTTATATTATCAAGCTGTTGAAAAAGCCTGAGGTTGAATCCGGTTATTCAAAGCAGGTGATGCGGGTGCGGAAAGACAATTTCTATCCAATTCAAATTGATTATTATGATGAGGATGATTCCGATTATAATATTAAACGCCTTGTCTTGAGTGATATTAAAGATATTGAAGGCATACCAACGGCTATGAAAATGGTAATGCATAATTTGGAGGATAATTCGGAAACAGTCATGGAATATAAGCAGGTAACTTACAACGAAGAATTGCCTGATGATATGTTTACCGAAAGAGGCATGAAAAAATGAATCGATTAGCGGTTGTACTGTTTTCGACTTTACTGCTGTTGCTATCAGTAATTGATACCCTGGCGGTTGAGCTATCGGGTTATTACGAGCCTCAATATCTCGGAATCAGGATTAATGACAGCAACTCTCAGCTGTTTAGCAGCAAGCTCCGGGTGGATTTACAGTCCTCAGATATTGATAATGTCAAATTTGCGGCAAATTTCGATTACATCACCTATCACGGCCATACGCAGTGGAATATGCTCGATTACCTGCCGAAGACGATAACATCAATAGTTCCGTCTGATGCTATACGATCATTTGATTTTATCTATAATGACACTATATTTTTGGACAATGCTTATCTGAAATTCGCTGTTTCCAAATTTGATATCACTCTCGGAAAACAGCAAATATCTCCCGGAACCGGCTATGCCTGGAATCCGACAGATCTGTTTAATTCTAAAAATATCATCGATCCGACCTATGAACAATCGGGACACAACGCAGTCAGAATAGATTTCGCCGCCTCCTCACGCTATAGCGTCATGTTTATCGGACTACCGGAGCAGGCTTGGAATAATTCGGGCAAGATGATAAGCTTTAAAGGCAAGCTGTCTCATTTCGATTATTCGATGACCTATATCGAAAAACAGTGGCTGCTTTCTGATTTTATCACATATCAAATGTCCGAGCAAAAGCGAAGATTATATGGCGGCGATTTAGTAGGCGAGTTGTTTGGCTTGGGAATCTGGGGAGAATACGGCTACAATACAATGAAATCCCATTCTGATTTTTGGGAGGCGTTAATCGGTATTGATTATACTTTGGATAACGGTGCCTATCTGATGGCTGAATACTATTACAATGAGCTTGGCCAAGATGATTATCATCAATATGATATTAATGACTGGATGAGATATTTTCTCACCGAAAGCAGAACAATATCAAAGGACAATTTGTATTTATATTTCAGCTATCCTCTAACCGATCTTATTCAGCTTGATAATTCGGTAATCATAAGTCTTTCCGATAAAAGCTTTGGTATAGTACCGGCGTTTCAATACAGCATATATGAGAATGTTGATTTGAATGCTTTAATAAATTACAACATCGGCGATGATGAAAAAGCATACTCAAACGGTCAGGGGATCAGCGGTACGGTAAGATTCAGGATATATTTTTAATGAGTATTATGTTAGTAAATTATTTACACGTTTATTGCATGAGCCTTGCGCGTAGGGGCGTATTGCATACGCCCTTAGGTTATTGACAAATGATTATTTGTTGGAATTTCTATAATGATATTGAAATTTATATAACCGTAACGCGTAGGGGCGTCCGCCTGAGGCGGATACGCTCTCTTGTTGCCAAGCAGCGTTTGGCAACAAGAGTAACAGTGTTATGATTTATTGTATTTGGCAAATGTACTCTTCCGACTGCAGGCGTGTATGTTGGTGCACGGGGACGTACACCAACCACGAAGGTTTAAAGTACATTTTTAACTCGGTTTCGAGAAGGCGATAAAGGAGCAGCATTATGCGAGAAAAATTATTAACAGCCTGGGGTGAGTTTTCTTTCCGGCATTCGGGATTGATAGTAGCGGTTATGTTGTTATTAGCTGTTGCTGCAATATTTTCAGCATCGAGATTAACGCTGAAGATGCGCTGGTCTGATTTAATGCCGTTAAGCGATCCAATGGTCCAGGAGTTTAATAAAATTCAGACTGAATATACAAGCACTACAAATTCAATTATTGTCGTCATGGGACAGGAAAATCGCATGAAGAGTTTCGCGGATGATATCGCGCCCAAGATTAAATCGATGACGAAATATGTAAAGAGAGTTGATTATAAAATAGAAGAGGATTTCCTCAGGTCGCATGGCTTGATGTTAGTCAAGAGCAAAGACTTGAGGAAGATGGTTGATAATAAGCTATTCGATGATTTTAATCTTATTGAATACCTGACTCATACTAACGATAATTTCGAGGATGTTTATATAGGCGATGATGAAAGCCTGTCGGATAAGGAAAAAGAAGATGATGCCGTAAGAAGTCTTGATGGTATCCGGTTTTGGGTCGAGACGATGACGCGATACATCAATGATGAGAATACTATCCCTGATTCATTGGCAAACCTTGCTGTCGAAAGAATGCTTCTGGGAGACCCGTATTTTATCTCGCCCGATAAGAGGATGCTTCTTATAACGATAGAGCCGACTTTTAGTATTACCGATATAGAATCCTCTGTTGCTTCGACAGATTCAATCCAGGCGATTATAGATAATACATTGAAAGATTATCCTCAAATAAAAGCAGGCTTGACCGGCACAGTTCCGCTTATGCGCGATGAAATGGTTTATTCGGAAAAAGATATGCAAATCACATCAGTAATAGCCTTTATATTGGTACTCTTATTACTTATTTTCTCATTTCGATTGATTGCTGCGCCGCTATTAGCGGGTATAAATCTGGTATTAGGGATTATCTTAGCCAGCGGCATGATAGCCGTGTTTATCGATTCGCTAAATATTATGACCTCGATGTTTGCGGTAGTATTAATCGGCTTGGGCATTGATTTTTCGATTCATATCATATCGCTTTATTATGAACGGCGGGCTGTCGGCGATAATGTTGCCGATGCTGCAACTTATACACTTTCTCGATCGGGTTCCGGCATTTTAACGGGGGCGCTTACAAGCTCGATTGCTTTTTTCACTCTTATGATTTCAGAGACGAGAGGTATTAAGGAAATGGGATTGGTGCTGGGAGTGGGACTTATGACAGTCATGATCAGCACCATCTTGACATTGCCATCGTTGTTAATAATGCGCGAAAAAATCATAGCAAAAATAGCCAAACATCGAGCAAAAGAACCGCGACCCCTCAAGAATGTTGAGTTTCCTTTTCTTGGCAAAACCGGCGGTATAATTGAACATCGCCCAAAAACAATTCTGGCCATTGCGATAATTATAAGTATAATAATGCTGTTTTTCGCTTTGGATTCCAAGTTTAGTTACAACATTTTAGATTTGGAACCGGCAGGCATACCATCGGTAACTCTTCAGGATTCGATGCTGGTCGCTTTCGACATGAGCCCGGATTTTGTTATGGTTACAGCGGCCTCTACCGATGAAGCCGGACAAATTGCCAAACGCGCTAAACAAACGTCATCGGTTAGCGCAGTTGAAAGCATTTCAAATTACTTGCCATCGACAAAGGAACAAGACAAGCGGATACCATCAGTCATTCAGCTTATAAATCAGCTTGAAAACGCTCATAGCGAGATGCCAATGAAAGTAATCGATGTTCCGCGTTTGATTGAGCAATTAGACCGCTTGGATATGAATATTTATGAGCTTGGGCAAATGGCGTTTATAGGCGGACAGGATAAAGTCGAAAATAAGTGCAGTCGGATTGCAGGCAATCCGGATGATGATTCCAGTGAAAGCATAATTCAAAAGCTTATAATGCAAATAAATCAAAATGGCGGCCAAGCGTTAAAGGGTTTAAACCTTTTTCAGAAGAAATATATACCCGTAATGCAGGCTATGGCGGTTAATATGGCGGACACCAGCAGGATAACATTGGAAAACCTTCCGGCAGATATTCGCAATCGATTTATTAATAAAGATAAAAATGAATTCCTTATTACTATCTTTCCCAAAGAACAGGTTTGGGATTTTGAGTTTTTGAAGCGTTTTAATGGTCAGATGCAGAGAATCAGCGAAAAAATTACCGGTATGCCTCCGTTAATGCTGCGATTATTCAAATTAGTCGGCAGGGATGGTAAAAATGCATGCATACTGGCTCTAATTATGGTCTTCCTTTTGCTCTGGCTCGATTTCCGCCGGATAAAGCTGGCAATGATTACAATGATACCGCTGATTGTTGGCGCTGTCTGGATGATAGGGTTATTATCGATGCTTGGATTGCCTCTTACCTATGTTAATATCATGGCTATACCGATGATTATCGGGATAGGTATCGATGACGGCGTACATTTGATGCATCGTTATCGCATCGAGGGCTGGTATCGAACTAAGGAGGTTTTAAGCAGCACCGGCAAGGCAATCCTTCTAACTTCGCTTACTACTATCGCCGGCTTTGGCTCATTGATGATTGCCAAATATAGAGGATTTGCAAGTCTTGGCTCATTGCTTGTTCTGGGTGTGGCCGCTTGTTTTATAACCTCGATACTGTTTTTGCCGGCGTTGGTGAATTTGTTGAAGAAGTCGAAATAGGCGGCCAACAGAACAACAGCCGCATAGAACAGTCTGACTGCAGGGACACTACGTGCTTGGCAGTAAGAGGGATTGTTGCTGCTTTGTTGGAAATTCTATAATGAGTTGAATTTTATCTAAACGTAACGCATAGGGGCGTCCGCCTGAGGCGGATACGCCCTCTTGTTGCCAAGCGGCGCCTGGTAACAAGAGGAATTTGCCGCTTTAGTCAACAATCTGGCAGAACTATGTTCTATCCATCCGGCAATTTTGCTCAGAGCCAAGAAATATATATGAATAAATCGTTGTAATCATGAATATAATCTCTTATTTTCCGATTGTAATCGGTAAGGAGCATTTGATGAAAATAAAGAGCGCTGCTATTATTCCCCATCTGAAAAACCATAAATTCCCATACATTTTAATATTTGCAGCGCTGTTATTCAGTATTCCCGTACTAATAGACTTGGTAAAAGATTGGCTATATGATGATAATTATTCCCATGGATTTTTAATAATACCGATTTCGATTTATTTATTCTACCGAAAAAGAAACGAGCTGATATTCCCCGCAAAACACTCAAACTTAGGAACTATTCTATTCGCAATTGGCTGTATCGGGACGATATTCGGCGCGGCCGCAGGTGAATATTTTACTGCCAGATGCTCGATGGTTTTAATCATCACCGGAATATCATTGTATTATCTTGGGCTAAGCAATTTCAAGAAAGTCTGGTTTGCCTTCTTCTTCTTACTGTTTATGATTCCCATACCGGCAATTATCTATTATTCGGCAACTCTGCCGATGCAGCTTTTTGCCAGTAAAGCTGCCAGCTTCATTTTACATATAATAGGTGTGCCCTCATTAAGGCAGGGCAATATTATTTACCTTCCCGAATATGCGCTTGAGGTTACCGAGGCTTGCAGCGGCCTTAGAAGTTTATCGACGCTTTTGGCGCTTGGCGCGCTTTATGGCAATCTTGCTTTGCCGGGAAAAGTCAGGCCGATTATCATATTTATTTCTGCTGTCCCTATCGCAATTGCAGGTAATGTTTTCAGATTGTTGTTTACCGCCATCGGCGCTTATGCCATAAGCACAGAACTTGCCGAGGATTTTCTGCATGAATTATCAGGGATGCTGGTGTTTGTTTTTGCTATGATTGTTTTATTAATTTTAGGAGCGCTATTAAAATGGCCCGGAAAACGTTCATAACATTTTTTACCGTACTGATGGCAGTATTTGTGTTTACTACAATATTGCGGTATTTTAAACCCGATAGTTCACATCCTGCCGATTTTGAAAGGTTTCCGATGCGGGCAGGCAACTGGATAGGGGAAAATGATGTCGTTCCTGATTTCCTTGTTGATGCTTTGAAACCAGATAATATTTTCTCGGCAACTTTCACCAGTAGAAACGGTCAGCAGATACAGTTATTCTTTGATTATTTCGCCGGCAAGAATTCCGCGCGGGGAGTACACTCGCCCCGAAATTGTATGCCGGGCTCCGGATGGGCTATTATAAATACGACAGAAAATACTATTAATCTGGGCAATAGGGTTATTCCCGCCAGTAGATTCGTCATACAGAACGCTCAAAACAGGCAATGTATGGATTTTTGGTATGTTACAAGATATGGGGATACCTCCAATGATTATGTTTTTAAATTTTATCTTATGTTAAGCTCGTTTACGTTTAGGCCAAACGATGTTGCCTTCATCCGTATTATAGGAATTGATACTCCTGACGGTCGAAAAGCGCTGGATGATTTTGAGCGGCAATTCATAGGCGAGATATATAAGAGCCTGCCATTTTAGATATGCTTTTTTCACTACTGTCCAGCCCTTTGGATAACATTATAATCGATGCTGCTCACGTGAAGGGGTTTGTTGAAAAAATCATTGCAGGGAGTCTTAGCTCTGATTATTTATAAAATCAATTTTGCTATTAGAAATAAACATTTAATTTCATCGACAATAATATAAACAATATCAGGAACTAATTGAGAATACTGGGTATTTTTGTGCTGTCGGAAGTTACTTCCGGCAGTTCTGGCAGAAGAATCAACCTTTCACGGGATCACTCCATCTTTTCAGCAGCATCACCACTTCCTTGCCCCCTTTTTCCCGTTTTTACCATTAGCCATGTAGATGATTGCGATATTCTTTTCTTTTCCTATATTTTTATGTAAAATAGTTTGTTTTTTATATTCAATTTATTAATATTCAAATTTACGGTGAAACCTGATTGTTAATAAATAATTTAACGGGTGGTTAGAAATGGCTAAGAAAGTGGCAGTTGTGGCGTTAGGCGGAAACGCAATTACCAGTAAAGACCGCGAGGATACAATACCGAATCAATTTATTAATACCGGCATAAGTTTAGATGGAATTATCAAACTAATCGAGGATGACTATAATTTAGCTGTAACTCATGGTAATGGTCCTCAGGTGGGCAACGCAGTTTTACGAGTAGAATTGGCTCGCGGAAAAGCCCCCGAACTGCCAATTTATATATGCGTCGCCGACCTTCAGGGCGGAATGGGTTATATGCTCGAGCAGGTATTAAGGAATAAGCTTAATCAAAACGGCATTCATAAAGATATTTCAACAATTATTACCCAAGTTATGGTAGATGAGAACGATAACGATTTCAAAGACCCCACTAAATTCATCGGTCAGTTTTATGAACCTGAAAAGGCTAAGCTGCTGCAAAGGGAATTTGGGTGGAAAATGAAGCCTTTCCCGGGAGATGGCAGATTAAGACGTGTAATCGCCTCGCCAAAACCGCTTCATATTGTCGAAAATAATATCATTAAACAGCTTGTTGATACTGGTATTATTGTTATTGCCTCAGGCGGTGGAGGGATACCGGTTATAAAAAGCCAGGGAGCATACAAGGGTATCGATGCCGTTATAGATAAAGACCGAGCGGCATCAGTAATGGCTAAAGATATAGGCGCTCAGCTGCTGATTATTTTGACATCTGTTGAAAAAGTATCCATAAATTACAGCAAGCCAAATCAGGAAAATCTTGATAATATGTCATTAGCTGAAGCTGAAAAGTTTTTAGCTGAGGGGCATTTTCCGCCCGGAAGCATGGGACCGAAAATCGAAGCCGCTATCGAATTTCTAAAAGCGGGCGGTGAAAAAGTTGTTATCAGTTCGATTGAGAAAGCTTATGAGGCTGTTAAGGGAAATGCCGGAACAACTATAACACACTGAGTCTATATAATTATTATTCTGAAAAATAGGCGAGGCAATATTGGGCTTACTTGAAAACCTGGCAAAAACCATAAATAGCAATGGCGGTAAAATATATACTGTAGGCGGCCCGGTACGAGATCAGCTTCTAAATATTGAAAACTCCAAAGATATCGATTTTATTGTTTGCGGAATCCTCTTATCTGACCTGAAAAAAATACTAAGACGTTTCGGTACTATTAACCTTGTCGGACAATCGTTTGGCGTAATAAAATTTAAGCCATTCAAATCTGAATCCGTTTACGACATTTCACTTCCGAGAAAAGAAAGCTCAACCGGCGCTGGCCATCGCGATTTTGATGTTGATTTCGATTATACCCTGCCAATTGAAAAAGACCTCAGCCGGCGCGATTTTACAATAAATGCTATGGCTAAGGAATTTCCCGGCGGTGAAATAATCGACCCGTTTGGGGGAAGAGATGATCTTGATAATAAAATACTAAGGATGGTTTTCGATTCCGGTTTCATTGATGACCCCTTGCGTATAATCCGAGGCATCCAGTTTGCCGCGCGGTTTAATCTTACGGTTGAGAGCAATACCTTAACGTCTATGATTAAACAAGTTAACCTAATTGAGACAGTATCTCCCGAACGAATTGCAGAGGAGTTGAATAAATTATTAGAGCTTGCTGAAAAACCGTCTATCGGATTTCGATTAATGAACCAAACCGGCTTGCTTGAACATATTCTGCCGGAACTTGCTCAAACAGTAGGAATTGACCAGCCCGGAGGCTACCATCGCTGGGATGTTTTTGAGCATACTCTTCATACAGTTGATGCTTTGCCTTTAGATTTGAAAGTGAGATTAGCCGGATTGTTCCATGATGTTGGAAAACCAGCCGCCAAACAGATAGTGGAAAACGGCGCAACATTTTATAATCACGATAAGCTTGGCGGCAGGCTGGCTGAGCAGGCGTTGAAAAGACTGCGTTATTCAAACGAAACTATAAAGCAGGTTTGCCTTCTTATAGACAAGCATATGTTTAGCGAAAATGCCGGTGATAAAGGAATTAGGCGATTGATTCATCGCGTGGGAACCGACCTGATTTTTGATTTAATAGAACTTCGCAGAGCTGATACAATTGCGCAGGGAATGGGACAAACAACTGACAGTATCGATGAATTCAAGCTAAAAGTCGAGGCCGAGCTGGCTAAATGCAGAGCCTTTGGACTAAAAGACTTAGCTGTTAATGGCACAGATCTGCAAAAACGGTTCGGGCTTTCGGAAGGACTCGTGATAGGGGAAATTTTAAATTACCTTTTAGAGCAAGTTCTCGATAATCCCGACTTTAACACTGTGGAAAAATTACTGCTTTTAAGCGCTGATTATTTAAATAAAAGGCCGCTTGACATTTAAGAGTTATTTATTTTAATTAGATTTCTAATTATGGAGGAAAAATGAAAATACACGAGTATCAGGCAAAAGAAATTTTCGGAAAATTTGGTATGCCGATACCTAAAGGCGAGGTAGTAGCTTCTCCGGCAGAGGCTCGCGAAATTGCCGTGCGGTATCAAAAACCGGTGATGGTTAAAGCGCAGGTTCACGTTGGCGGACGAGGCAAGGCGGGAGGCGTTAAATACTGCGCCGAACCGGATGATGCTTTCGAAGCCGCTCAGCAGATTTTGGGAATGGATATCAAAGGACTGATTGTTAAAAAAGTTCTTGTTAGTGAAGCAGTCAATATTGTAAATGAAGCTTATGTCGGTGCGATAGTCGACAGATCAACCAAACGAAATGTTATAATGGTTTCTCCCGCCGGAGGTATCGATATTGAGCAGGTTGCCGCCGAAACACCGGAAAAAATAATGAAACTTGGTGTTGACCCTTTAATGGGTTTGCGGCAATTTGAAGCTTTACAACTTGCACGTTTTATCTATCCTGATATTAAAATTGCCCGCAAGGCGGCTGCAATTATCAGGAAATTGTACAACTCTTTTGTGCACAGCGACGCTTCCTTAGCGGAAATAAACCCGCTTATTCTCGACAATGAGAACAATCTTATCGCTATAGACGCAAAAATGAACCTCGATGATAATGGCCTTTTCAAGCATCCCGATTTTGAGGATTTAAGGGACCTCGACGCTGAGGATTCGGATGAAATCGAAGCCAAACGCGCCGACCTGTCGTTTGTAAAACTCGAGGGAAACATCGGCTGCTGTGTCAATGGCGCCGGCTTAGCAATGGCTACTATGGACCTTGTGAAATACTTTGGCGGTCAACCGGCAAACTTCCTCGATATCGGCGGCTCATCATCCCCAGAGAAAGTAGTGGCGGCATTGCGTATTATTCTCAGAGACCCGAATGTGGGTGTCATCCTATTTAATATCTTCGGCGGCATTACCCGCTGCGATGATGTTGCCAATGGCATCATCGAAGCGTTAGATAAACTCGATGTACGGGTTCCCATAGTTGTCCGTCTTACCGGAACCAATGAAGATATCGCTAAAGGGATTTTGGAAAAACATGACTTGAAAGCTACTAATTCAATGGATGACGTTGTTAAAATGGCAATAAAGGAAGTTGCTCCGGTAGCTTGACGAGATAGATGGTTTATTGATCGTGTTTATTAATTATTTAAAAATGGAAAAACTTTTACGGTTAAGATAAAAAAAGAAGAGGCGTTATGGCAATTTTTATTGATAATAAAACCAAGGTGATTGTGCAGGGTATTACCGGCCGCGACGGTTCGTTTCATACCCGGCAGATGATAGATTACGGCACTAAAGTTGTTGGGGGCGTTACCCCCGGCAAGGGCGGCTCCGAGATTTTTGGCGTGCGCATTTTCGATACGATGACAGAAGCGGTTAAAAAAACAAAAGCCAACACATCCATGATATTAGTACCGCCGCCTTTTGCGGTTGATGCTATTTATGAGGCGATTGAATCGGGCGTATCTCTTGTTGTCTGCATCACAGAGGGCGTGCCAACAATAGACATGACAGGCGTTTACAATTATGCCCGGATGAAAGGCGTACGGCTAATGGGTCCGAATTGTCCCGGATTGATTTCCCCCGGCGCCTCGAAAGTCGGCATCCTGCCGGCTCATATTTTCAAGAAAGGCAATATTGGCGTAGTTTCGCGCTCCGGCACCCTCACTTATGAAGTCGTCTATAATCTTACTCAAAAGGGTCTTGGCCAATCGACCACAATAGGTATTGGCGGCGACCCGATAATAGGCACCAATTTCATCGATTGCCTTGAGGCTTTCGAGAATGACCCCCAGACCAAAGGCATAGTGATGATTGGCGAGATAGGCGGCTCTGATGAGGAGATGGCAGCTGAGTATATTAAGAAGAACGTTACCAAGCCGGTTGTCGGTTTCATAGCCGGACAAACTGCTCCTCCCGGCAAACGCATGGGGCATGCCGGCGCTATTATCTCCGGTTCATCCGGTTTAGCCGCTGACAAAATCAAGGCTTTAAATGCTGTCGGCATACCAGTAGCGGAAATTCCCTCTCAAATCGCTGATTTAATGATAGAAAAACTTGCTGAATACAAAAAGAAGATGGCCAAGAAAAAAGCAGCTAAAAAAACCGCTAAAAAGGCTGTCAGGAAAACTGCGAAAAAGAAAACAGTAAAAAAAGCCGCCAAGAAAAAAACATCAGTAAAGAAAACAGCTAAGAAAAAGGTAGTTAAAAAAACTGCTAAGAAAAAAGTTATAAAGAAAAAAGCAGCTAAGAAAAAAGCGGTTAAGAAAACTGCCAAAAAAAGATAAGGTGACAGATAACTAAAATGGCTGAAAAAACAATAACAAAGAAGCGATACAAACAAAGACCCGACCCTATTGTTATTTATAAGAAATGGTGTAAGGCCTGCGGAATATGTATAGAACTTTGTCCACAAGATGTGTTTGACACGGATAGAGACGGGTATCCCATAATCGCGCGCGGTCTCGATTGTACACAGTGCGCAATATGCTGGATTCATTGCCCCGATTTTGCCATCACCTCTAACGAGAAATGAGTATGATTATGGATGATATTTCAGGCCCAAAACTTATTCAGGGTAATCAGGCATGCGCTCTTGGAGCTATTGCGGCTGGCTGCCGGTTCTTCGCCGGCTATCCGATTACGCCATCAACCGAGGTTGCCGAGGTTATGGCTCTCGAACTGCCGAAATATAAGGGAAGGTTTATCCAAATGGAGGATGAAATCGCCTCGATATCGGCGATTATCGGCGCTTCTATTGCCGGCACCAAATCATTGACCGCAACATCCGGTCCCGGGTTTTCACTTATGCAGGAGGGTATCGGATATGCCGCCATGACGGAAGTTCCCTGTGTTATAGTTAATGCTATGCGCGGAGGTCCCTCAACCGGTTTGCCGACAAAGGTTTCCCAAGCTGATGTTATGCAGTCTAATTGGGGTTCGCATGGTGATTATTATCCAATAGTCCTTTGTCCGACAACAGTAAAAGATTGCTTTTTCATAATGATTAAGGCTTTTAATCTTGCCGAAAAATACAGAACCCCGGTGATAGTATTATCCGATGAAGTAATCGGGCATATGAGGGAGATGATAGTTTTACCTGATCCATCCACTATTGAGAAAGTTGAGCGGGTAAGACCTAATGTTCCGCCCGAATGGTACAAGCATTTTCAAATCACTCCCGACTATACTTCTCCGATGGCAAGCTTTGGAGAGGGCTACAGATTCCACCTTACCGGCTTAACTCATGACGAAGATGGATTGCCGACAGCCGATAACGAAAAAATTGAAGCAAAACTTGATAAGCTGAAAAAGAAAATCGAACGGCATGGGGATGATATTATAGAGGTAAAGGAATTCAAGCTTGATGATGCCCGCGTGGTAATTATCGCTTATGGTTCGGTGGCTATGGCTGCCAAGCAGGCGGTTATGATTGCCCGTAAAAAACGTTTTAAGGCCGGATTATTTCAACCTGTAACACTTTGGCCATTCCCTGATGAAAAGCTGAAGCCAGTTCTTAGAAGAGCTGATTTGGTTGTTGTTGCCGAGCTAAATCAGGGACAGATTATTGGCGAGGTTAAAAGGAATTGCAGTGACCATACTAAGATAGTAGGGCTAAACAGGTATGATGGGGAATTGATAACTCCCGAACAGATTATTCAAAGAATTAAAGAGGTACACTGAAAATGCAAAAATCGAATGTTACTCATCAATATCTCAGGCAAAAAATGCAATTTCCTAATGTTTGGTGTCCCGGCTGCGGTATTGGCATTGTGCTTGGCGCATTTATCAGAGCTGTAGATCGGCTTGGTATTCCAAAAGATGACATGGTTTTAGTTTCCGGTATCGGCTGTACCGCGCGCATACCGGCGTATGTCGATTTTAATACGCTGCACACGACTCATGGCAGAGCAATTGCTTTTGCTACCGGTGTAAAGTTGGGTAATCCAAGATTGAAAGTGGTAATAATTTCAGGCGATGGCGACTTGCTGGCTATCGGCGGCAACCATTTTATTCACGCCTGCCGCCGCAATATCGATATAACCGTTATTTTGGTAAACAATTATATTTATGGCATGACCGGCGGGCAATATTCACCGGCTACACCGCTTGGCAAAAAAGCCTCAACTGCGCCGTATTTAACTATTGAACCGCCTTTCGATATTTGCAATCTGGCTATAAGTTCGGGAGCATCGTATGTTGCCAGAAGCACTGTTTATCATGCTGCCCCGCTTTCCAATCTAATCGAAAAAGCGCTTGCCAAAAAAGGCTTCTCGGTGGTTGAGGCAATATCAAACTGTCAAACCCAGTATGGCCGGTTAAACAAAGAGGGAACGGCTGTAAAAATGATATTAGACATGAAAGAACGTGCTGTTCCTATATCGAAAGCCAAGAAACTGACCCCTGAAGAAATGGAAGGGAAATATGCTATTGGTACTTTGCACGACATTGAAAGACCCGGATATGTTGAGCAGTACCAGAAATTGATTGACAGATTTAATCCTCCCGAAATCAAACCTGTCGAGGATGATAATAATAATAGCGAAAATAAATAGGCGAAACAGCCCTAAGCAGCAGGATACATTTAACTGTAACATAAACATGGTGTAGTGATGAAGAAAAAGAAAATCGAAGGTAGATTCGAAATGCGGCTTTCCGGCTCTGGCGGTCAGGGGTTAGTGCTTGCCGGAGTTATGATAGCAGAGGCAGTCGGCGTATATGAGGGCAAGAATGTTGCCCAAACGCAAAGTTATGGACCTGAAGCCCGCGGTGGAACTTCCCGGTCAGATCTGGTGATTTCCGATGATGAAATATATTATCCCAAAACATCAGAATTGGATTTGCTTTTAGCATTAACACAGGAAGCGGCAGATAAATATTATACTCATCTAAACGATAAAGGAATAATTGTCGTTGATTCCGATATTGTCCGTCAGTTGCCGCCTTTTCCCAGAGTATACAGTATGCCGTTTACCCGCACCGCCAGAGAAGAAATCGGCACCGAGATAGTGGCTAATGTAATCTCGGCGGCTGCGTTAGTAGTAGTTTCCGGTATTTGCAAGCCCGAATCATTTTTAAATGCGGTATTAAATCGCGCCCCTAAGGGGACCGAATCGAAAAATGAAAAAGCCTGCAAGCTCGGCTTCGATATGGGGAAAAATGCCTTAAAAGGGAAAGTTAAATAGATGGGACAGTCATTTTTAATGATTAAACCCGATGCGGTTGAACGAAACCTGATAGGCGAGATAATCTCCCGTTTGGAAAAAGCTCGATTTATTGTTGCCGCCCTCAAAATGGTTAAACTCGATTATGAATCGGCGCGCCGGTTTTATGCGGTTCATGAGGGCAAGCCGTTTTTGGATGAATTATGCAAATTTATGTCATCGGGGCCGGTTGTGCCAATGGTTTTAAAGTCAGAGGGCGACACGGTTGCCAAGGTTCGCGAGCTTATCGGCGCCACCAATCCTGAAAAAGCCGCCGCCGGAACAATCAGGCACGACTTGGCGGTAAGTTTGACAAAAAACTCTGTTCATGCGTCCGATTCACCCCAAAACGCTGAACAGGAAATTAGTTTTTTCTTTAGCTGATGGAAATCGAACTATCATTTGGCGGCAAAAATATCGGATTCGATACTAATGATTATTGCCCGCCATCTAGTTATGCCGGCCGTTATGGCTGTAAATTTCCCGCGCCTTTATCTTTTGAGGAAATTAAAGATAAAATTCTAAAAGAACTTAGCCAATTTAAAGATAAATTTGATAATTCAAATATTCTAACGATTGTCAATGATAGCTATCGTCGAACACCAAACGGAGAATTGCTGTCTATTGTTTGGGATTTTGTTAAGGATGGAGATTTTATAATTGCCTCCGGCACGCATCGCCAGCCAAATGATGCTGACCTAAGGCAGATATTCGGCAACATACTGGATAAAGTAAAACCAAAGCTGTATTTCCATGATTGCTATGACCAATCATCCTTGGTTGATATTGGCAGGACTGAATCCGGGACGCCGGTTTTAATAAATATGAAGATAATCGAGGCTGATTTGATTTTTGCCATAAATTCAATTGAACCTCATTTTTTTGCCGGTTTCACAGGCGGACGGAAATCAATAGTTCCCGGCTTAGCTGGGTTCGATACCGCTGCAACGAATCACAGGCTTGCCAAGCATGAAAAAGCAGAAGTCTTAAATCTCGAAACAAACCCGCTTCATCAAGACCTTGAGGAATGTATAAAACTTATAGGCGACAAGCATATTTATGCTATCCAATGTATTACTAACCGCGAGAGCAGGATTGTTGATGTTTTCTGCGGTCAACTCCATGATGCGTTTAATCAGGCTTGTGCTTGTGCGTCAAAATATTATACAGTTGAAATACCTGAAAAATATGATATAGTTATTGCGAATTGCGAACCGCCTTTAGATATAAATCTTTATCAATTGCAGAAAGCTCAGGAACATGGCGGCAGGATGGTTGCCGATGGCGGCGTGTTAATAGTTGTGGGAGCCTGCAAAGAGGGGGTTGGGTCGGAGTATTTCATGAATTTGGCTGAAAAATATCCTACGCCTGAAATCGCATTGGATAAAGGCATCACGGATGATTCTTTCGGGATACATAAACTTATAAAAACAGCCCGTCAATTGAAAAAAAATAAAATCTATTATGTAACTACTCTTGACGAGGACGTAGTTAAAAGAGTATATTTTAAGTCTTTCAGTGATATTAAAGAGGCATTAAAAAGCGCTCTTAATGAAATCGGGAGAAATGTAAAAATAGCAGTGTTAGATGATGCAGGCTATACAGTACCTGTAATAAAACCTTAAAAAAGGAGTTAGAAGTGAGGAAAAAGGTCGCAATCATTGGCGCGGGACATGTTGGCGAAAGCTGTGCTATGTACTTAGCCGAAAAAAATATTTGCGATATCACAGTAATTGATATCATTGAGGATATGCCTCAGGGTAAATGTCTTGATCTATCTCAAGCGGGTCCGATTGTTGGTTATGACGGCAAGATTGAGGGTTCTAATGATATGGCCGCAATTGAAGGCGTGGATTTGATTGTCCATACCGCAGGATTGCCTCGTAAACCTGGTATGAGCCGCGAGGATTTACTTAACAAAAACGCCAACATCATTGGCGGAATGGCAGAAGCCGCTAAAAAGCATGCTCCCAATGCTATGATACTGATGGTAGCTAACCCGCTGGATATTATGACATATCATGCCTGGAAAGTTTCCGGTTTCCCGACAAACAGAGTGTTTGGTCAGGCTGGTATTCTCGATTCGACGCGTTTCCGCACCTTCGTTGCCTGGGAACTTGGCGTTTCCATGAATGACATTCAGGCTATGGTTTTAGGTGGTCATGGCGATACTATGGTGCCGGTTCCATCTTATACGACTGTCAGCGGAATTCCTATTACCGAACTGCTCTCGAAAGAGAAAATAGACGAGCTTGCTCAGAGAACCCGTGTCGGCGGAGGCGAAATTGTCAAGCTGCTTAAGACCGGTTCGGCTTACTATGCCCCGGCGGCGGCGACTGTTCAGATGGTTGACTCGATATTAAACGACCGCAAACGCGTTATGCCGTTATCGGCTTATGTTGATGGCCCTTATGGCATTAAAGGTCAATATATCGGTGTTCCGGTAATATTGGGCGCTGGCGGTGTCGAGAAGATTTTCGAATTGAAGCTCAATGATGAAGACAAAAAAGCGCTGCAAGTCTCAGCTGAGACATATAAGGGAACACTGGGCGAACTCGGTTATTAAAATCGTATTGTAGAAATATTAATGAATTTTACTACGCAGGGGTTTAATCTATTAAACTCCTGCGGGTTGCTATATTTTTTTCTCTGGTTTAGTGGGTAGCATCCGCCTGCGGTGAATGCCGTGTATATAATAGTTCAAAATAGTTGTCTTTTTTCAGCAGTTTATGTTTTGAGGGCTATGCTTTCCGAAACAGCAAATTAATAAGCGAATAAAAAGTCATGGAGGCGATATGGGCAAAACCATAGCCGAAAAAATCATCAGCGAACATGTTAACCGTGATGTTAAAGCTGGCGAGATAGTCGCAACAGATGTTGATGTCTGTTTGGTTCAGGATGGCACGGGGCCATTAGCAGTCCGTCAGATTGAAAAGCTTGGCTTGGATAAGCTTGCCAATCCGGAACGGACGGTTTTATTTCTCGACCATTCAGCGCCGGCATCGCGAAAAGAGCTGGCTAACGACCATGCTTTTTTGCGCGATTTTGCCCGAAAAACAGGCTGTCGCTTATCCGATGTCGGGATGGGTATATGCCATACGGTTATCAATGAGCAGTATGTCAATCCCGGCGATATACTTATAGGTGCGGACAGCCACACCTGCACTGGCGGTGCTCTATGCGCCTTTGCCACCGGTATGGGTTCTACCGATGTTGGGGTGGGCATGGCGCTTGGCAAAACCTGGTTCCGCATTCCCGAAACATATAAGGTATATGTTGAGGGTGAGTTTCCGATTGGTGTTTTCGCTAAAGACCTTATTTTGCACCTGATAGGCTTAATAGGCGCGGATGGCGCAACCTATAAGGCTTTGGAGTTTTGCGGGCCAACTATAGAAAACATGAGCATGGATGCCCGTTTTACACTGTCGAATATGGCTGTCGAATCGGGCGCTAAAGTTGGCTTGATTGCCTCTGATGATATTACCAAAGCATATCTTGAGAGAATGGGACGCGGTTCAAAATGGCGTCCAATCTCTGCCGATCCGGAGGCTGTATATGAACGTGTAATCGAAATTGATATATCTTCACTGGCGCCGACTGTATCTTTCCCTCATACTGTTGATAATACCCGTAAAGTCGATGAAGCCGCCGGTATAGTGATAGACCAAGTGTTTCTTGGCACCTGCACCAATTCCCGCCTTGAGGATTGGGAAACAGTTGCCCGCATTGTCAGAGACAAGAAGAAAGCTCCCGGCACGCGTTTTATTGCAGTTCCCGGTTCGAGATTAGTCGAAAAGCAAGTAATGGTAGCCGGTTATTACCAGATTTTAGCCGAGTTCGGGGTGATGTTTCTACCTCCCGGCTGCGGGCCGTGTGTCGGCGTGCATGGCGGTATCCCGGCTGATGGCGAGCGGTCATTAACCACGATGAACCGCAATTTCAAAGGCCGGATGGGAAACCCCAAAGCTGAGATATATCTTGCCTCGCCTGCCACAATAGCGGCAACTGCCATTGAGGGAATTATAGCCGACCCGCGCAAATATAAGAAGGAACTGACCTCGAAATCGTTCCCCTCGATTGTAAACACGGAAGCCCTGAAAATAGCCGCCTCGACTGCCATCGAATCGCTTGAGAAAATCGCCTCAGATACTGCCGAGAAACTTGGTCCCAAATTAAAAGAAACATCCGATGTGGTTGAGCAAAAGACTAAAAAGATAATTAAAAAATACGAACCGCAGGCAATAAAAGCCGCTGGCGAACTGGAAAAAACTATTAAAGTTCTGGCAAAAGATGCGACGAAAGCTATTAAAGACATCTTTAAAAGCAAAAAACCAGAAACGAAGGTTGAGCCTGAGGTAAAAACGACAGCAACAAAGAAAACAGCTGTTAAGAAAAAAGCCGCGAAAAAGAAAGCAGTTATGAAAACAGCTGCAAAAAAAGCTTCAGCTAAAAAAACTACTATAAAAAAAACAGCCAAGAAAACGGCTCCTAAAACTACGCCTAAAACGAGGAGGAGCTAAGTTATGGCGATTACAGGAAAAGCTTTCAAATTTGGCGATGATATTTCAACCGACCATATAGCGCCGGGAAGATATTTTCATTTGAGGTCTGATTTGCCCGAACTGGCAAAGCATGTGCTTGAGGATGCCGATGAGTCGTTTGCCTCGAATGTTGCCGCAGGTGATTTTGTAGTTGGCGGCAATAATTTCGGTCTTGGTTCATCTCGTGAACATGCGCCGGCAATAATCAAACTGGCAGGCGTAAGCGCGGTATTGGCAAAATCTTTCGCGAGGATATTTTACAGAAACGCCATTAATGTCGGTTTGCCGGTTTTAATATGCGATACCAACCAAATCGAAGCAAGCGATGAGCTTGAGATTGATCTCGAAAGCGGTATAATCAGGGATAAAACTAATGGCAAAGAACTGTCATTTACTCCTTTACCGAAAACAATGACAACAATTCTCGAGGATGGCGGCCTGATTGCGCATATACAAAAGCATGGAGGTTTTAAATTATGTTAAAAAAATGCGCTTTTATTAAAATTTCTATTGATAATTGTAATTAATAAAATATTTTAATTAAATTGTGAACAGATATTCAAAAAAAGCGATTTGGGGAATAATACTAATTTTTTTGGGGATGTTATTATTATTTGATTCTCTTGATTATATCGATTTCTGGGAAGCGGCTGGTAAATGTTGGCCGCTCATTTTAATTCTTATCGGTTTGATGATTTTATTAAAGCGAAACAAGTCTAATAAAGATAAAAAGGACGAGTAAATTTTCGGTGATGCTAAAGTAATCAGAAATTCAAAATAAAAAGGAGAAAAAATGGCAAGATTTAAAAAAATCACACCTCCAACTGACGGTGAACGAATTACAGTCGTTGATAAAAAACTAAATGTACCTGACATTCCGATTATTCCGGTTATTGAGGGTGATGGCATCGGCCGTGATATTATGAAAGCAACCAGACGTGTTGTGGATGCGGCTGTTGAAAAAATATATAGCGGCCAGAAAAAAATTGCCTGGTTCGATATTTTTGCCGGCGAATCGGCTATGGAAAGATATAACGAGGTTCTTCCGGAAGATACTTTGAAAGCGATTAAGTATTACATCGTCGCTTTGAAAGGTCCGCTTACAACGCCTGTGGGCGGCGGTTATCGTTCATTAAATGTCAGCCTTCGCCAGATGCTTACACTTTATGCCTGCGTTCGTCCGGTTCGCTATTTTGCCGGGGTTCCCTCGCCGGTGAAACGTCCCGAGTTAATGAATATTATTATCTACCGTGAAAACACCGAGGATGTTTATGCCGGTATCGAATGGCGCAAGGGCACTAAGGAAGCTAAAAAACTTATTGGGTTCCTAAATGAGGAGATGGAAACCAATATTCGCTCCGATTCAGGTATTGGTATAAAACCGATTTCAGTAAAAGGCACTCAGCGTTTAGTTCGCAAGGCTATTAATTATGCGATAGAAAGCGGCTGTAAATCGGTTACGCTTATGCATAAGGGCAACATTATGAAGTACACCGAAGGCGCATTCCGTGATTGGGGTTATCAGTTGGCGGCTAAGGAATTTGCTCAGCAGACTATTACCGAACAGGAGCTTTGGGATAAATATGACGGCAATTGCCCGGATGGCAAGATTATTATCAAGGACCGCATTGCCGATTCGATGTTCCAGCAGATTCTTACACGTCCCAGCGAGTATGAGGTAGTTGCCACGCCTAACCTTAATGGCGATTTCCTTTCGGATGCTTGCGCGGCGCAGGTTGGCGGTTTGGGCATGGCGCCCGGCGCTAATATTGGCGATTACATCGGCCTTTTTGAGGCTACTCACGGCACCGCTCCGAAATATGCCGATAAAGATATGGTTAACCCCGGTTCGTTGATTCTTTCGGCGGTAATGATGCTTGATTATCTTGGCTGGAAAGAAGCCGGTAAAAGAATCGAAGAAGCTATCGAGAAAACGATTGCTCAGAAAACCGTAACCTACGATCTTGAACGCCAGATGGAGGGAGCGACAAAAGTTTCAACCTCCCAGTATGCAACGCATATAATCGAGAATCTGTAATATCGTTTTCTATTTGGAATATTTAAAATTTTGATGTTGTTATTCTGTCGGGTCGCGCCTGTAAGAGTGCGACCCGATATTGATTATTGCAATCAGGTTACGCCCCCCCTTCAACATGCCTGAACGGTTGATAAATAAATATAATCAATCACTGCTGTCCGGCCTTTTGTCCGCCTTAGGCGGATGCTATAATGATGTCATTCCC